>CAJOGQ010000001.1 GCA_905234125.1 uncultured Bacteroidaceae bacterium
CTCGCAGAAGGAGTTCCTGAAGAAGGCCAACTTCATCGACGTGGCCACCCTCGCCAAGAACTCCGAAGTGGAGACTGAGGAGACCGACACGGACAACGGCAACGGCACCGTGGTGGACGACAACCAAGGTGGCAGCGACAACAACGGCAATGATGGTCCTCCACCAGAGGGAGGTGGCTTTGGAGGTTAACAAGTTGACAGGTGACAGTTGACAAAGCTGACGCGATGCACGCAAGTAGGGCATCAAATGAAAAGGAACCCGTGCAACCTTTGGGCTGTGCGGGTTCTTTAAGTGACACTTGACAACAAAAAGGAAGAAACGAGAGATGAGAATTTCTCACTTTTTTGAGCCGATGGGATAGCGATGGGTCAGCAAGGGGGGGGATTAACTTAAAGCCAAATCGAAGGTACATCTGAGGAAGGCCGAGGGTAACAAAAAGTAACCTTTCTGAAAATCAAAAAAGATGTCAAACAAGTTGACATCTTTTTGGTTGGGATACCCGGGCTCGAACCAGGAATAACAGGACCAGAATCTGTTGTGTTGCCAATTACACCATATCCCAATTTTCTTTCAGCAACGTCCTACTCAAGTACCCCTCTTTCGGAATTGCGGTGCAAAGGTAGGGCTTTTTCGGAAACTGACAAAGGTTTTTTGCGTTTTTTTTCAAGGAAAGGCATTTTTTTCTGTTTTTAGACAAGAAAGCCAAAGGAAAAGCGTACCTTTGCAACATGTTAGTTGAGAGTTGAGGGTTTAGAGTTTAGGGTTGAGGGTTTAGAGTTTAGAGTTGAGGGTTTAGAGTTTAGAGTTGACAAGTAAATAATTTGGGAAATGGATAAACTGATATTTATAAGTAATGATGATGGCTACGATGCTGAGGGCATCAAGCAGTTGGCGGAAATGGTTAGATCGTATGGCGATGTCTTCATCGTGGCTCCTGACGGTGGACGAAGTGGCGCGAGCATGAGCATCAGCAGCCACACACCTGTGCAGAACACATTTATTAAATATGAGGAGGGTACGGAGACGAAGGGTAGTCTGACGGTGTGGGCTTGTACAGGCACACCCAACGACTGCACGAAGATGGCCTTTGAGAAGTTGTTGCCCCGACGCCCGGATTTGGTGTTAGGTGGCATCAATCATGGCGAGAATTGTGCTGTGAATGCGCACTATTCAGGCACGATGTCCGTGGCTTTGGAGGGGTGCATCAAACATGTCCCGTCGATTGCCTTCTCAAGTGGCAGAACTGCAGAGGATGCAGATTTCAGTTATATGAGAGAGTATGTGGAACGGATTGTGGAGATGGTGCTGAAGGACGGACTGCCTCTGGAGGTGTGCCTGAATGTGAACATTCCTGACGTGATGCCGCTCAAGGGCATAAAGATTTGCAAGATGGGGCTGGGCGACTGGCATGAGGAGTGGCAGGAGAGAGACCATCCAAGGGGTGGAAAGTATTACTGGATTGCAGGCTATTACGCGCCCCACGACAAGGATGACGAGGAGAGTGACACGTGGGCTTACGAGCATGGGTATGTGGCTGTGACGCCTTTGCAGTTGGACATGACGGCATACGAGGTGATGAAGGATTTAGAGTTGAGAGTATGTTAATGGTTAGTGGTTATGGGTTATTGGTTATTGAGGGTTTAGGGTTTAGAGTTTAGAGTTTAGGGTTTAGAGTTACATATGAAGTATTATCTGATAGCGGGAGAGACTTCGGGCGACTTGCACGCCTCGAATCTGATGGCTGAGCTGAAGCAACAGGATGCGGCGGCTGAGTTCCGTTTCTATGGTGGCGACAAGATGGCTTCTGTGGGAGGTACGATGGTGAAGCACTACAAAGAAATGGCTTATATGGGTTTCATCCCTGTGCTGGTGCATCTGCCCATCATCTTGAGAAACATGCGACAATGCAAGGCTGACATTGCCCAATGGAAGCCTGACGTGCTGATCTTGGTGGATTATCCAGGGTTCAACCTCGACATAGCCAAGTATGTGCATAGCCAAGGCATCTGCAAGGTGTTCTATTACATCAGTCCCAAGATTTGGGCTTGGAAAGAGTATCGCATCAAGAACATCAAGAGGGATGTGGATGAGGTGTTCTCCATACTGCCTTTCGAAGTGAAGTGGTTTGAAGAGAGAGGATACAAGGTGCATTATGTGGGCAATCCCTGTGTGGATGCCATTGGTCCCCTACCCCAATTGGAGGTGGGAAAAGAGGTTGGGAAGCAGATTGCCATTTTGGCTGGTAGCCGTAAACAGGAAATCAAGGACAATCTCAGGATGATGCTGGAATGTGCCTCCCAATTTGAAGGCTACAAACTGGTGATTGCTGGTGCGCCCAACTTTGATGAAGCTTATTACAGGAAATATATTCCCAAAGGCATTGAAGCGGAGATACGGTTTGGCCAGACGTATCAGCTATTGCGTGAATCTGTGGCAGCTTTGGTCACATCGGGCACCGCCACTCTGGAAACGGCCATCTTGCGAGTGCCCCAGGTGGTTTGCTACGGCACCACGTTCCCAAAGTTCTTCACATGGCTGAGAGGCGTACTGATCAAAGTGAAGTACGTTTCATTGGTCAATCTGATTGTGGATAGAGAAATCGTGAAGGAATTGATAGCGAGCGACATGACGAAGGAAAGCGTCACCCGATGTCTGCGCGACATTCTGCCAGGAGGCTCCGCACGAGAGCAGATGCTGAAGGATTATGAGGAGATGAACCGCCTGTTGGGTGGAGCAGGTGCCAGCAAACGTGCCGCGACAGAGATGATTGAGGCGCTGCAATAAATGAGAAATAATAAATGATAAATGATGGAATACAAGCCAACGTACACGAAAGAAGATGCGGATGAACTGGTGAAATGGTTCGAAACCCATACCTACGACACAGAATTGGATATGGGTGGCGGACTCTACATCGCCGATCTCCGAAACACTTTGCCCCAAATGCTTCATATTGTCAGGACGAAATATGATAATCGCACATTTTCGGGACAGATACACCTGACGTTCAAAATCAGAGAAGAACTCATCAAACAGAACAAAGTGAGAAGTTGACAGTTGAGAGTTTAGGGTTGAGAGTTTAGGGTTGAGAGTTTAGGGGAGTTCGGAGCTTACCCTATTGGTCAAATCTATATAGTCCTGCACAGACAGTTGTTCTGGACGTTGGGTGAAGATGGGGTCGGCCAACATGGGGGAGTCCTTGCCCAGAATCTGCTTCATACCATTGCGCATCATCTTGCGACGCATGGTGAAGACGGTCTTGACAATGCGACGGAACAGCTGTTCGTCACACCCCAACGTGCTCTTTCCATTGCGAGTGAGGCGAATGACGGCACTCTTCACTTTGGGAGGAGGATTGAACACATTCTCATTCACCGTGAAGAGATACTCCACATCGTACCAAGACTGAATCAGCACACTCAGCACTCCGTATGTCTTGCTGCCAGGGGAGGCTGCCATGCGTTCTGCCACCTCCTTCTGAATCATGCCTGTGCAACAGGGAATGAGGTCTTTGTTCTCCACCATCTTGAAGAATATCTGTGAGGAGATATTATAGGGATAATTGCCCGTCAGGACAAAAGGACGTCCTCCAAACACTTCATGGAGGTTCATCTGCAAGAAGTCACCCTCGATGATGTTATCTCCCAACTGAGGGAAATGCTCATGGAGGTAAGGCACCGAATCAAAATCGATCTCGACAACCTTGAACTCCCTACCCTTTGGGATGATGTATTGAGTGAGCACACCCATGCCTGGTCCCACTTCGAGAACAGGGATGTCAGGACAGGCGTCAATCGTGTCGGCAATGCGTTGCGCCACACTCAGATCGGTGAGGAAATGCTGTCCTAAGAATTTCTTTGGTTTTACTGTATTCACAAAAATCCATGTTTTAAGACAAAAAACAAACGGTTTGTTTTGTTCTGTCTTCGGTTTTCACTAACTTTGCACTCAAATTGCGCGTACAAAGGTACGACTTTTTTCGATGAACACCAACAAAACGCTAAAAAAGACAGTCAATATTGCCATTCCTTTCATTTTAGGTGGCGGCATTCTATGGTGGATGTACCGCGGCACCGACTTCAAGGCAATGGAAGATACGCTCCTTCACCAGATGGACTGGGGATGGATGCTCTTTTCGTTGGTGTTTGGTGTGACCGCCCAACTCTTTCGTGGCATCCGATGGAAACAGACCCTCGAACCCTTGGGCGAACACCCGCGCATGATGGACTGCATCCATGCCGTGTTCATCTCCTACGCATCCAGCCTCATCATTCCGCGCAGTGGTGAAATCAGCCGATGTGGCATCTTGGCGAAATACGATGGCGTGTCGTTCATGAAGTCGTTGGGCACCGTCGTTACGGAACGTGTGATTGACTCCCTGCTCATCCTCTTCGTCACCATTGTGGTCATTCTTTCGCAGGTGGCCGTGTTCCATTCGTTCTTCGACAGCACGGGCACGAATCTGGCAGACATTCTGCGTGGCTTCACCACCACAGGCTATCTTGTTACAGCCCTCTGCTTAGTCATCACCATTGCCTTCCTTTGGTATGCCATGAAGCGGTTCACGTTCATGACCAAGCTCAAGGAGATGATGAACAACGTGAAGGAGGGTGTGCTCTCGCTGAGAAACGTACAGAACAAAGGACTGTTCGCCTTCTACACGATAGCCATATGGGGTAGCTACTTCTTGCACTACTGGATCACCTTCAGGTGCTTCGACTTCACGGAGAGCCTTGGCTTCACAGCCGCCATCGTCAGCTTCATCGTGGGAAGCATCTCTGTGATTGTGCCCACCCCCAATGGCGCTGGTCCTTGGCATTTTGCCGTGAAGACCATCCTGATTCTCTATGGATTGGCAGACACCGATGCCATCACCTTCGTTCTCATCGTCCATACGGTTCAGACCGCTTTAGTACCTCTGTTGGGCATCTTTTCGATGGTGACCTTAGGCATGCGCTCTGCCCTATCTACGCAATCTACACATTATTAATAATAATAACTCAAAAACATCAATCACTATGAATCCAATTGAAGAACTAACCCCAAAAGGTGTGTGGAGAAATTTCTACGCACTCACACAAATTCCACATCCATCAGGACACACAAAGCAAATAGCACAATTCCTGATTGACTTTGCCAAGAAGAACGGTGCTGAGGCATACCTCGACGAGGCAGGCAACGTCATCATGAAAAAGGGTGCCACCCCTGGCTATGAAGACCGTGAGACCACCGTATTGCAAGCCCACATGGACATGGTGCCTCAGAAGACGAAACACAGCCCACACAACTTCGAGACTGACCCGTTAGAAGTGCGCATCGACGGTGAATGGGTGAAGGCAAACAACACAACCCTTGGTTCGGACGACGGTATGGGTGTGGCGGCTGCTATGGCCATTCTGGAAGATGACACGATAGAGCATGGGCCATTGGAGGTGCTGATCACTCGTGACGAGGAGACAGGCATGGAGGGTGCATTTGCATTGAAAGCGGGCGAACTGACTGGCAAGTATCTGCTCAACATGGACTCTGAGACTGAAGGTGAAATCACCATCGGATGTGCTGGTGGCACAGACATTGTCTGCAAGATGGAGTATCAGGAAATCAACGTGGAGCCCAAAGACATGCTCTGCTACGCCGTTGCCATCAAGGCTCTGCAGGGTGGACACTCAGGCATCGAGATTCACAAGGGACGCCCCAATGCCAACAAACTCATGTCACGCATCCTCTTCGCTATAGTCAACACCGATATGGCTCGGCTCGTCAGCTGGCACGGTGGCAACATGCGCAATGCCATTCCTCGCGAAAGTGAAGCCGTGGTACTGGTTCCCAAGGCTCAAGAGATCGAGTTTTTGGCCATGGTGGAGAAATGCAAGAAAACCTTCACAGAGGAGTACAAGGATATTGAGACCAACGGCATCAAGGTGACTGTAACACCCAATGCAGACATACCCACCAAGGCTGTGCCCGAAGACATACAGAGGAATCTCATCAATGCCATTCTCACGGCTCATGATGGTGTGTTGCGCTACACACCTTCCATGCCCGACCTCGTGGAAACCTCATGCAATCTCGCCATCGTCAACATTGCCGACGGAAAGGCTGAGGTCATCACAATGGCACGTTCCTCATTGGACAGCATGAAGCAGTATCTGTGCAACCAATACATCGCCTGCTTCTCCATGGTTGGCATGGAGGTGACATTTGATGGCAGCTACAGCGGTTGGCAACCCAATCCCAAGAGTCCATTGGTGGAGATGATGTCTGACATCTATGAGAAGATGTATGGCAAGCGTCCCATCGTAGGTGCTTGCCACGCAGGACTGGAGTGTGGCATCATCGGCGTGAACTATCCTGAGATGGATATGGCCAGTTATGGTCCCACCCTTGTCAGCCCCCACACACCTGTCGAGGCATGCCACATTCCGTCAGTGGAGAAGTTCTACAACTTCACCCTCGAAATCTTGAAGAACATTCCTAAAAAGTAAGCGCTTATGGCACTCAACAAAAACAAAGACCTGAAGTTGTACTACAGCATCAGCGAGGTGGCCCAGCTACTGAATGTATCGGAAACCCTTCTCCGCTTCTGGGAGAAGGAGTTTCCCAACATTCATCCAGAAAAGGCTGGACGTGGCATCCGCCAATACACCAAAGCCGACATTGAACAAGTACGCCTCGTCTATCACTTGGTGAAAGAACGAGGCATGACCCTGCAAGGTGCTCGCGACATGATCAAGCGAGACAAGGGTGGCACCGTCAATCGCAACATAGAAGTCATTGACCGGCTCAAAGCCATCCGTACCGAATTGCAAAATATTGGAAAGGATTTGGGAGGGTTGGTGTGATAAACAACTCTCCCCCAACTCTAAACTCTGAACTCTAAACCCTAAACCTTGATTCCTTCTTCTGTCACCTGTGCCCTCACACGGCTGAGGGTTTCAGGGGTCATTTGGAGGAAGGAAGCAACGTTGTGCAAGGGGGCACGACGTATGATTTCAGGATTCTCCCTCATCGTGCGGATGTAGCGTTCCTTGGCTGTCTCGAAACGCAAGACATCCGCTTTTTTTTGTGAGATGATAAGTGAACGCTGATAGAACTTGAAGATGAGTTTACAAATCTCATAAGAATGGTGGGCGAGGCCATCCAGCGCATCATGAGGAATGCCATACACCACCCCAGGCTCTATCATCGATGCCACAATCTTGGAAGGTTCGCGCAAGAAGAAACTCTCGATGCAAATCACCATGTCGCCTTCATGGCTGATGTGTTCTGTCACCGTCACATTATTCTTCTTATAATATTGCAACACCATGCCTCGCTCCACATAGAACATGTGGTTGCAGACATCACCTTCATTCACCAATTTATGTCCTCTCAACACCTTCTGCGGTTCGAGGATATTGGCAAAAGCATGCATGGCCTCCACACTCAATGTGACACCATATATGTGACAGATTTCTCTGGCCACATCTCGTCTCTTATCGTTTAGATTCATAGATAGACCCTTTCTCCAAATATCAGGCTCCCTACCCTCACCATTGTACTACCATGCTCTTGGGCAATGAGATAATCGCCACTCATGCCCATCGAGAGTTCCTTAAATGAGGGCTCTGAGGCAAAGACGCTGGTCTTCAAGTCCTGAAAAAGTTGCCGAACCGTCTCAAACTCCTGCGCAATCTGTTCCTTATTATCGGTGTTGGTGGCCATAGCCATCAGACCCACGATGCGCACATGCCGACAGTCCTTCCATGTTCCATCGGCCAACAGTTCCTTCACTTCTTCTGGTGAGAAGCCAAACTTCGTTTCCTCTTTCGCCACATGAATCTGCAAAAGCACATCAATTGTGCGTTCACACTTTTGTGCCTGCTTGTCAATTTCCTTCAGCAGTTTCAGCGAATCGACGGCATGGATGAGACTGACGAACGGCGCCATATACTTCACCTTGTTCGTCTGCAAGTGTCCGATGAAGTGCCACTCAATATCCTTGGGCAGCACTTCCTCCTTCGCCATCAATTCCTGCACATGGCTCTCGCCAAACACGCGTTGACCTGCATCGTAAGCCTCCTGCAGAGCCTCCACAGGATGGAACTTCGACACAGCCACCAACTGCACATTGGGTTTCAAGGTGGCCTTCAACTGCTGTAAATTCTCTGAAATCATCTTTATACTCTATACCCTCAACTCTAAACTTTTAATTCTTCTCCTTTGCCACAAAGCGGAACACATCCATGATTTTCGTTTCCTGCACTGAGGCAATACGATAGTCCATCAGCGAACCCTTCATGCCCTTGTCGAAGTTCTCCACAGCGTCGTGGAAGGTGCCAGCCTGCACCAGCATGTTGTTGGCAATTTCCTTCTCCGTCTGCGTCTTCTCGTCGATGGTGATGAAGAGGCAACGCACCTTGTACCACTTGTCAGCCACATCGCTGTCGCTGGTGAAGATCTCGGCATACTTCACACGCTTGATGTCCGTCACGTCCAGATTGCCGTGAGCAAAAGGTTTCACTTCTTCAATGATGCGCGACTCAGCTTCCGTGAAGTTCAGGGCATCCACCAAATAGGTGAACGACTGTGGCTTGGTGGTGCCATCGTCCTGCATCACGTCCATCTTCACCTTACATTCAAACCAACTATTGATTTCCATTGTATATTATATGTATTTATTTCTTTGTACGCACGTCGTTCAGGAAGTTCACCATCTTCTGAAGGTTCTCCTCCGAATACATACCCATGCCGTGACCACCTTCTGGAACAAATGTAGCCTCAGTCTTCACGCCAGCAGCCTTCAGCAGTTCATAGAACTTCTTGCCCTGACAACATGGCACCACATTGTCCTTCTCTCCGTGGAAGATGATGATAGGCACATCTGTCTTGTCCACATAGTTTGTGGCGCTCAGACCCAGATACTTGTCTGGTTCCTCCGACAACTTTGTGCCACCCAAGAGCACATCTTCTGGGCTCGAAGCACCCATCTGCATGTGGTCGCCACAATCCATTGCCGTCAAATCCACAGGACCAGACCAGTCGCATGCAGCATTCACCAGACTGCTCTCCTTCGTATAAGGACCAACAGCACCCTCGATGTCCACACTTTCCTTGCCCACCGTTGCCACTTTCACGCCATTGGTTGTGCCACATACAGAAGACAGATGACCGCCAGACGAGAAGCCAGATGTAGCAATGAAAGAGGGGTCAAACTGGTAGGTCTTGGCCTCGCCACGAATGAAACGAACCACAGCCTTGATGTCATTGATCTGAGCAGGCCACTGAGCGTCACCACTCGAACGGTGGTTAGGACACACCACTGCATAACCTGCATCGAGGAGCGCCTTCACGATGGTACCCAAATCTGCGGCCCCCTTGCTATTATTCGAGAACCAAGCACTGCCATAGATGTGCACCACCACAGGATAGGAAGCCTTTTCCTGCTTGGGCAGATAGATGTCGCAAGTGTGGTATGCCTTGTCGTCGCCAGCATAGTTCACATCCTTCCACTCTTTCGATGTTTCCAATTTCGTCTGCTGTTGAAAACCACCGAAACTACCAAAACCGCCACCTGGCTGAGCCATCATGGCCGTAGTACCCATCAGTGTTGCACCCAGTGCCAACACCTTCAAATAACTCTTCATAATTTAGTTTGATTAGGTTTGTTAAATGATTAATAAAAAGTATTTACATTGATAAGAATGACTCAGCTCCCCAAAAGTTTAAATCAATCTTGCTTCTCCGTCTTCTTGCTGACGGGCACATCGGTCATGTCACCCTGAATGAAGATGCGGGTCATGTCCTCCTTGCAATTGGAGAAGACCTGGATGTTCTTCTTGAAACGGCCAGGCATCTTGTTGGAGCCATCGTAGGTGACCGTGATTTCGCCAGATGCGCCAGGGGCGATGAAGTCCTTGGGATAGTCAGCCACCGTACATCCACAAGAAGCATGGACGGCTGTGATGACGAGTTTAGCATCGCCAACGTTCTTGAACTTGAAGGTGCATTTCTGCACAGGGTTGTCCATCGAGAAGGTACCAAAATCGATGGTGGTCTTCTCAAATTTGATTTGCGGAAATTTCTTTGCCTGCATACCAATCGCCATGGTGAACATGGTGATGAGCAATAAGAGTTTTGTCTTCATATTTCGTGTCTTTTATTAAATTATGCCGCAAAGTTAGTGATTTCTTCTGTATTCGTCCGTTTCATTTGCAAAAATTTCACTAACTTTGCACGATTTTTGTATTTAAAACTCATAAACTAAGATAAGAAATGAATAAAAACACGCTTACAGCGTTTGTGCTGATGGCATTGGTGGTTTTCGGCTTCATGGCCTACGAAAACTATGCACAGCGCAATCGGATGGCAGAGCAAATGGTTTTGGATTCCATTGCCCGTGTTGAGGCACAGAAGGAAGCCCAAGTGAAACAAAAGGAATTGGAGAAGAAGGTCGCAGAGATGGCCGACACCCTCAATCCACTCTTCGAGGCACGCCAAGGAAAGGTGGCCACAACAGTGATTGAGAATGAATTGCTTCGCATCACGCTCACCAATAAGGGCGGTCAGATGCAGAAGGTGGAACTGAAAGACAGCACGTACAAGAGCCGCGAAGGTGGCAATGTGGTACTGTTCGACAGCAATGACCAGAACATGCGCCTGATGCTGGACGGAAAGACGGCCAACATCGTGACAGACGAATTGTTCTTCACGCCTACTGATGTGAAGAAAGATGGACTGACCATGCATCTGCCTGTGGGAGGTGGTTCGCTCGACATCATCTACTCGCTCAAACCCAACTCTTACATTCTCGACATGGATGTGAAGGCTACAGGCCTGGAGGGTTTCTTCCCATCGAAAACCAACTCCATGCAGATTGAGTGGATGGAGAACATGAAACAGCAGGAGAAGGGTTATGACTTCGAGAATCGTTATTCGACCGTGACCTATCGCGATGTGGACGGCGACACGCATGAACTCTCCGTGAGTGGTGGTGATGAAGAGGAGGATGAATTTGAAGAGAAACTCAAATGGATTACCTATAAAACGCAGTTTTTCAGTCAGGTACTGATTGCTGATCAGCCTATGACTGCAAGTCTGATGTCTTCTGAATATCTTGAAAAAGGCTCTGGTTATCTGAAGACTTACAAGACCTCTTTGGGGGCTGATTTCGACACGAAAGGCGTGAAGCCCTCTTCGTTCCATTTCTATTTAGGTCCCAACAAGTTCTCCACTTTGAAAGAGAATGAGCAGTTGCTGGCATCGGGCAATGACCTCGACCTGCAATCATTGGTATATATGGGTTGGCCTGTCATCAAGTGGATCAACCGTTTCTTCTTCCTCTATGCGTTCGACTTCCTGACCAGCTTAGGTCTGAACATGGGCATCGTGCTTGTGTTGCTCACGCTCATCGTGAAGTTCCTCGTGTTCCCGCTGATGAAGAAGTCCTACATCTCATCAGCCAACATGCGTGTGCTTCGTCCGAAGATGGATGAAATCAATGCGAAATACCCCAGAAAGGAAGACGCCATGCTGAAACAGCAGGAAGTCATGAAACTCTACAGCGAATATGGGGTGAGTCCTGTGGGTGGCTGTCTGCCCATGCTGATACAGATGCCTATCTGGATTGCGCTCTTCAACTTCATCCCCAACTACATCGAGATGCGTGGTGAGTCATTCCTTTGGGCTGATGACCTCTCCACCTACGACGACATCATCAATTGGGGCTTCAACATTTGGGGCATTGGCGACCACCTCTCCCTCTTCTGCATCCTGTGGTGTGTATCTACAGTATTCAACTCCGTCATCACACAGCGTCAGCAATCATACGCCATGACTGACGAGCAACAGCAACAGATGAAGATGATGAAGTGGATGACCTATCTGATGCCCGTGATTTTCTTCTTCTCCTTCAACAGCTACAGCGCTGGTCTCAACTGGTACTATTTCATCTCTGGCCTCGTGAGCATCGTGATGATGTGGTTCCTCCGCAAGACCACCGACGATGCCGAACTCCTGAGCAAATTGGAGAAGCGCCATGCTGAACGCAAGGCGAACATGGGCGACAAGAAAAAGACCTCCAGCATCATGGAGCGTCTTCAAGCCATGCAGGAGAAGCAATTAGAGATTCTCAAGCAACAGCAAGAACGAAACACCAAACATTAACTCTCAACTCTAAACCCTAAACACTTCACTCTAAACTCTTAATCATACACCAAGATATGTCAGAAGCAATTCAGAAGAAACTCAGCGATTCCGCCGCCATGCGATGGATTGCGTTGCTCATTGTCTCTGTGACAATGATGTTCGCCTACTTCTTCACCGATGTGATGTCACCCCTCGAACCCCTGCTCACCATATCCAAGGCAGATGGCGGACTGGGCTGGTCGAGCGATGAATACGGCTTTTTCTCCGGTTCATACGGATTCTTTAATGTGTTCCTCCTCCTGCTCTTCTTCGGAGGCATCATCCTCGACAAGTTCGGCATCCGTTTCACAGGCATACTCTCCACAGCGCTGATGTTTGTGGGTGCAGGCATCAAGTGGTGGGCGTTGGACAACACGTTCGAAGGTGAACTCTTCGGCTATCAGATGCAGGTCATCTACGCTTGCTTAGGCTTTGCCACATACGGCGTGGGATGCGAGATAGCCGGCATCACCGTGAGCAAGGTGATTGTCAAGTGGTTCACAGGTCACGAACTGGCATTGGCGATGGGTGTGCAAGTGGGTCTGGCACGTCTTGGTACAGCCGCCGCACTTAGTTTTGCCCTGCCTTTTGCCAAGTCGATGGGAAGCGTCGCAGCCAGTGTGGGTCTGGGTGCCGCACTCTTGTGCGCAGGCATGCTCGCGTTCTTTGTATATAATGTGCTCGACAAGAAAGAGGACAAGGCATCGCAAGCTGTTGCCACAGAACCAGAGCCTGGTTTCAAGTTCTCCGACCTCAAGATGCTCTTCACCAACAAGGGCTTCTGGTACATCACCATCCTCTGCCTCATGTTCTATGCAGGCGTGTTCCCCTTCCTGAAGTTCGCCACCAAACTGATGGTGATGAAATACGGAGTGGAGGAAAACCTCGCAGGTTCCATCCCCTCCATGCTCCCTTACGGCACCATCGTGCTCACACCTGTCTTTGGCCTCATCTACGACAAAATCGGTAGGGGTGCCACGCTGATGATTATCGGTTCCATCCTCCTCACTGTGGTGCATGTTGTCTTCGCATTGCCCATCACGTCGGTAGGTGTGGCCATCACGATGATGCTCATCCTCGGAGTGGCCTTCGGACTCGTGCCATCAGCCATGTGGCCTTCTGTGCCGAAGATTATCCCCATGCAACTCTTGGGAACGGCCTACGCACTCATCTTCTACATCCAGAACATCGGACTCTCCCTCGTGCCCATCCTCATCGGCAAGGTGAACCAAGCCAACACCGATGCCAATGGCATGATTGACTACACACACACGATGACTATCTTCGCCATCTGCGGAGCCATCGCCATCGTCATCGCTTTCCTTCTCCTCCTCGAGGACAAGAAGAAGGGTTACGGTCTGGAGAAATCAAATATCAAATAATCACTAACCAATAATCAACTAACAAACATGTTCGAAGGACAACCTAAAGGTCTGTGGACCTTAGCATTAGCCAACACAGGCGAGCGATTTGGCTACTACACCATGCTGGCCGTGTTCACCCTCTTCCTCCAAGCCAACTTCGGCTTCGACGAGAAACTCACATCCACCATCTTCTCCTCATTCCTCATGCTGGTCTATTTCTTGCCACTCTTCGGAGGCATGCTGGCCGACAAATTCGGCTACTCCAAGATGGTGACCATCGGCATTTTCATCATGTTCATCGGCTACGTGCTGCTTTCCATCCCATTGGGCAAGGAAGCTGTGGCGATGATTGCGATGGCTGGTGCCTTGCTCTTGGTCAGCTTCGGAACAGGCCTCTTCAAGGGCAACCTGCAAGTGATGGTGGGCGACCTCTACAACGATCCCCTGTTTGCCGCCAAGCGTGACGCTGGTTTCCAGCTCTTCTACATGGCCATCAACGTGGGTGCGCTCTTTGCTCCCACAGCTGCCATCAAGATGATGAATTGGGCACAATCCTCCATGGGCATGAGTGAAGCCGATTCCTACCACTTCGCCTTTGCTGTGGCTTGCGCATCGCTCATCGTCAGCATCGCCATCTACTATTTTGGCAAGAGCACCTTCGCACAGGTCATCACCACGAAGAAAAGCACCAAGAGCGCAGCTGCCGACACCAACGTGGAAACCCTCTCCAAGAGCGAAACCACCGAGCGCATCATCTGCCTGATTCTTGTGTTCACCGTCGTACTCTTCTTCTGGATGGCCTTCCACCAGAACGGCCTCACCCTCACTTTCTTCGCCCGTGACTACACAGCCACATCTGCCACAGGTCTGACAGCAATGGAGTTCGATGTGATGAACCTCGTTTGGTGCATTCTCATCATCTATGGACTCTTCGGATTCTTCCAGAGCAACACAGCCAAAGGCAAAGGCGTCAGCGCTGCGTTGGTCATCATCCCTGCAGCCATCCTTGGCTACACCTACTATCAGAACGCTGATGCTGTGGTGGCTGTCGATGCTCCTATCTTCCAACAGTTCAACCCTGCCTTCGTCGTGGCACTCACCCCTGTCAGCATCGCCCTCTTCGGATGGCTCGCCAAGAAAGGCAAGGAACCCAAGGCACCCGTCAAGATTGGTCTTGGCATGCTCGTGGCCGCTGGTGCCTACATCATGATGACCTTAGCCTGTATCGGCTTACCACTTCCTGCCTACGATGCAGAAGGCACCAACCTCCACATGGCAGATGTGACCCCTAATCTGCTCGTCAGCACCTACCTCGTGCTCACCTTCGCAGAGTTGCTCCTCTCCCCTATCGGCATCTCCTTTGTCACCAAGGTGGCACCTCCCAAATATCGAGGCATGATGATGGGTGGTTGGTTCGTTTCCACCGCCCTCGGCAACTTCCTCGTTCAGATTCCAGGTCATCTCTGGGGCAAGGACTTGACCATCGTCTGGGGCGTCCTCGCAGGCATCTGCCTCCTCGCAGCTCTCTTCATCTTCTCCATCATCAAGAAGCTGAACAAGGTGGCATAAAAGCCTCCCACATCACATAAACATAAAAAGCACCCGTGTAGCGATGACGTTCCACGGGTGCTTTGCTTTATGATGATTACTAATACAAAAACGAACGATATGAACCAAGAATGTCAGGAGCGACGTGCCTGCTCGATGAGGGATTTCTGATGGTCGGACAGATTGGCAGGGATAGTGACATCGAAGACGATGATGAGGTCTTTGAGTGTGCCGTCGCTCTTGACGCCTCCCTTGCCCTTCAGACGCACTTTCTTGCCGGGCTGAGTGCCTGGGGCAACTTTGAGTTTGAACTTGCCGTAGGTGGTGCTGACGATGAGTTCGCCGCCAAGCAGGGCTGTCCACACGTCGATGGACACGTGGGCTTCCACCTCGGAGGGTTCAGCTGGCTGGCGACGGGTGCGTGTGCGACGAGTGCCACCCATGCCCATGTTGCCAAAGATGGATTGGAAGAAGTCGCTCATGCCACCTTCGCCTCCCATATTGAAGGAGAAGCCTTCGAAGGGATTGCCTCCACCACCTGTGCCGAAGCCACCGAATTGCTCAGCCTGCTTCCAGTTCTCGCCATATTGGTCGTACTTGGCTCGCTTGTCAGGGTCGTTGAGCACTTCGTATGCCTCGTTCAGCATCTGGAACTTCGCCTTGGCTTTGGGATCGTCGGGGTGAAGGTCGGGATGGAACTGCTTGGAGCGCTTGCGGTATGCCGCTCTGATATCTTTCTGTGGGGTGTCCTTGGGGATGCCCATCACTTTGTAGTAATCGATGAATGCCATATTGAGTTGATAATTGTCAGTTGATTGTTGAGTTATTTCAACAAAAAGACCTAACAAAAAAGATGCCAATGAGGGGGAGATTGTGCGAAAAGTAATGGATGAAGAACGAAAAACCTGTATTTCTTGCCATCCGAATGGGGGGTAACAGAGTTTTTTTCCGTTTCATGCTTCATTTTCCACTTAAAATCACTACCTTTGCAAACTGAATGAGCACTACGACCAAACATCTGAAGATTGTATTCACGACGGACGTGCATGGGAACTACTTCCCCTACGATTTCCGTCACGGCCACTGGGGGAAAGGAAGTCTCCAGCGTGTGCATGCGTTTGTGGCACAGATGGTGAAGGAGAATCCTGGCAACATGATCCTGATTGACGGGGGCGACATGTTGCAGGGTGAGCCTACCGCCTATTATTTCAACAACCATTGCGAGAACTCGCGCCATAGGGTGGCTGACATCTGCAACTACATCGGTTATGATGTGGCTGTGATTGGCAACCACGACATCGAAATGGGACGCCACATCTTCGACAAGTATGTGAAGGAATGCAATTTCCCCATCTTAGGCGCCAACGTAAGGGACTTGGCGACAGGCGAGCCGTATTTCCAGCCATACGAGGTGTTCTTCCGTCAAGGACTGAAGATTGCGGTCATCGGCTTCATCACACCAGCCATCCCCCATTGGATTCCGAAAGAGATATGGCATGGCCTGCATTTCGACGACATCCGCGAGAGTGCTGAATACTGGGTGAAGACGGTGCGTGAGGAGGAGAATCCCGACTTCGTGATTGGTCTGCTCCATTCGGGCATGGACGAGGGCATCATCACACCTGAATATAAGGAGAATGCCACACGCGAGACGGCTGAGAACGTGGAGGGCTTCGACCTGATCCTCTACGGACACGACCATTCGAGCAACATGGAGGAGGTGACAACACGGGGCGGGAGGAATGTGCCCTGTGTGAATCCTGGCTGTTATGCCTACAGTGTGGCGGTGGTGGATGTGGACTTCCGCATCAACGAGCTGGGCAAGGTTTCGAGCCACGAGACACAATGCACGCTCAACTACATCGGCACGCTCCACAACCAGCATGCAGCCTCGTTCAAACGCCACTTCGCCTACCCTTTCCATGAGGTGAAACGTTTCGCGGCACAGAAGATAGGCACGTTCCTCAACCGTGTGGACGTGACAGACGCCTATTTCGGTTCGTCGGCCTACATCGACCTGATTCAGTCCTTGCAGCTGAAGGTGAGCGGAGCCGACCTCTCGCTGAGCGCCCCACTCTTCTTCAACGCTTCCATCGAAGCTGGTGAAGTGCGGGTGAGCCACCTCTTCGACCTCTACCGATTTGAGGATCACCTCTACACCCTTCGGCTGAGTGGACAGGAAATCAAGAACTACTTAGAGATGAGCTATGCCGCATGGACACAGCAGATGCATGCGCCCACCGACCCGATGTTGCTCATCAGCCCCATGAAGAGCAACCCTGAGCGCATGGGCTTCACCAACTTCATCTTCAATTTCGATTCAGCGGCAGGCATCATCTACGAGGTGGATGTGACGAAGCCTGAGGGAGAGAAGGTGCACATCATCTCGATGGAGAACGGACAACCCTTCCAGATGGATCACACCTACACGGTGGCGATGACAGCCTATCGTGCCAACGGTGGGGGCGAGTTGCTCACGAAGGGCGCTGGCCTGACGAAGGAAGAGATAGACAAGCGCATCATCCAAGTGAGCGAACACGACATCCGCTACTATCTGATGGAATATGTGAAGGAGCTGGGCACCATCGACCCCCAACCCAAAAACCATTGGAAGTTTGTGCCCGAAGAATGGGTGGCACAAGCCGTGGAAAGAGAACGGAAAATCCTGTTCAATGTATAGTTGAAAAGGAGTTATATATTCATGATGTTCCTCACCACTCCCCACACAAAGAACAGAACAATATAAGTGCGTGCCAAGAGCGGATGCTCCACGACACGCACATATTTTTCACTCTTTTCGAGATATTTCAAGCCAGACGAGATGATCAGCGCAAGGGCGTAGGGAATGCTGAAGACGAAGAAATAGTTGTAGGCCAAAGCCTCGGCAAAACGGCCATGCAACAAGGCATGAAAAGCTCGCTGGAGACCACATGCAGGACAACTCCACCCTGTGAGCACACGGAACGGACATTGAGGCATCCATGCATAGCGGGTGGGGTCGAACAGCGTATAGACCACTACAGCCCCCACCATCAGCACGAGCATCAGTACCAGCCAAATGAAGGCATTTTTAGACTTCGTCGAACCCACAAATCATGGAGTTGGTCAAAACCAGCCCCGTTTAGCTCATGTTCACACCAGCAAACGAGGTGACGCCGACAACAATCAGGTAGATGACCGAAACGATGAAACCACCGACGATGCCAATGAGGCACCACTTCTTGGCGTTCTTGGAAGCCTCCACAGCGCCATTATAGTCGCCAGAAGAATAAAGGCTATCCACCTTCGACGCATACATGATGCCCACGATACCCAGAGGCAGACAACAGAACAGCGTGGTCAAGATGGCCATCAGCATGTTGTTGCCAGGCTTAGCCATGGAAGGTTGTGTGTTGCCAACAGCAGGCTGCACATAAGCCGGCTGAGGTGTAGTAACTGGTGGCACCGACGAAGCGGGCTGCATGTAAGGCACAAGTTCTGACACCGTGCTGGCAGGAGCCCATTGAGCCATGCCTTGTGTCCACACCATCGTGTTGGCATTCACGCCATAAGCCGCCAACTGACTGCCATCCACAGGACCCTTTTGTTCATTCTGTGGGGTAAGATAATAATATTGTTTCATGATTACAAGTGTTTATGAGTTTGTCGTAACGGTTGCAAAGATACGAATTATCCATGAAAACAAAAAAGAGATTGGCACGAAAAATGAAAAATAAATGTCATATTTGCCCATTTTCCATGCCAAATCCTCCATTTTCCTATGTTCTTTATCACTTCAGCCGTCCGGAGGCTTTCAGCAGTTTCACTTGCGCCAGCTGGCATTGGCAACGGGCATTGACGAGGTTGGCATTGCATTGTTGCCAGAGGGTCTGGGCTTCGAGATAGTCGGAAAGGGTTTCGAAGCCCACTTCGTATTGCTGTTTGGAGAGGCGCATGTTCTCAGTGGCCTGTTCGAGGGCAACCTGACATAGTTTAAGTTCGGTCTGCGCCTCGTCGAGGAGATTCTGGCATTGGGCATGCTCGAGCGTCATCTGCTCGTTGAGGTCTTGCTCGTCGAGCTGGGCGAGCTGGTATGCCACTTTGGCTGAACGGATTTTGTTGGTGGCTCCTCCGAAGAGGTCGAGGGGCACTTTCAGCACCATGCCCACGGAGGCGGAGGCGTTGTCGACGAGCTTCTTTTCGGCGAGCTTTCCGCCTGTGGCATAGCCATAGCTGGCTCCGACAGCCAGGTTGGGCAGATAGTCGCTCTTGGTGAGCTTGACCTGAAGACGAGCCATCTCGGTCTTGTTTTCGAGGATGACGTGCTCAGGACGTTCGCCCATCTCGACATGCTGTGGAGCTTCGTCTGCCACGTCGGTGGGCACGACGGCGATGGCGCTGGTGAGTGGCATTCCGACGATGTGGCAGAGGTTCATGCAGGCGAGACTGTAGGCGTTGTCGGCCTTCTGGATGTTGAGTTCTGCCTCGTTGAGCTTCACCTGCACTTTCATGATGTCGTTTCGGGTACTCATTCCATGACGGAAGGCGCCTTCCACATTCTTTTTCAGCTCGTCGAGGAGCGTCTTGTAGCTGCGAGCCACGTCACCCAACTCCTTGGCCTTGACGGCGAGGTAGTAGGCCTCATGGGTCTTGACGATGACTTCGGACTCGGTGAGACGGATGTTCTGGTTGGCCATGTTGACGCCTAACTTGGACATGTGGTAGGCGGTGGAGATTTTGCCTCCCGAATAGATGGGTTCGAGCACGGAGACTCCGCCCATGAAGAGGTTATTGAGTTTCCACTTGATTGTCTGGGTTGGAAAATCAGCATACTGGTTGAGCGTGTAGGTGCCGTCGGCGTTGACGGTGACGTTGGGGACGTACTCGCCTGTGGCATCCACATAATTATATATAGGGAGATGACCACCCTCGATGGAGAACTGCCCCTTGGCGGTGGTGTAGAGGTCGATGGCCATGATGTTGATTTGAGGGAAGTAGTTGGCCTTGTAGGACTTCATGTCGTAAGTGGTCTTCTCCAGTTGCAGCTTGGCGTTGGAGAGGGACTTGTTGTAGTCGAGGGCTTTGAGGAGGCAGTCGTCGAGGGTGAGGGTCTGAGGGGACTGGGCGAGGGATTCAGCGGGAAAACCGCTGAAGGCTAACACCAGAAGGATAGGAAGTATTTTTTTCATTTTGATGTCTTGTTTATAATGGGACTAATCCGTTGAAGGTCATTTCACTCGGAAGAAGATGGCATAGAGCACGGGGATGATGATGAGGGTGATGAGGGTGCCCATGAAGAGACCTCCCATGATGGTGACGGCGAGGGAGCCGAACATGGAGTCGGGCACGAGGGGTATCATACCCAGAATGGTAGTGAGGCTCGCCATCATGACGGGACGCAGACGCGACTTGGAGCTCTGGATGAGGGCGATGCGTGGTTCGATGCCCTGCGAGATTTCGAGGGTGATTTCGTCCATCAGCACTATGCCGTTCTTAATCATCATGCCTATCAGACCCAACACGCCCACGATGGCCACGAATCCGAAGGGCTTGCCTGTGAGCATCACCACAGGAATGACGCCGATGATGACCAACGGGATGCAACAGAAGATGATGGCGGGCTTCTTGTAGTCCTTGAAGAGCATCACGAGGATGAGAATCATGATGACGATGCAGATGGGGAAGCCGTTGAAAAGATACTTCATCGACTGGTCTGAAGCCTTCTTCTCGCCCTCCCATGAGAAGGAGTAGCCCTCTGGCAGAGGTATCTTCTCTATCTTCTCAGCGATGGCCTTGCGAGCCTCTTCTGTGCCTACACCTGGACGGGGAGAGCATTGCAGACGCTGGGTGCGCTGTCCATTGTAGCGTACCACCACTGGCTCTTCCCACTTGATGTCGATGCCATGAGACACCTGCTTGAGCGGGGTAGTCTGGATGAGGTTCTCGATGACTTGCTCACGCGACACCGTACCCGTCATCAACTTCTGCATTGTCGAGCGGTTCAGGAACTGACCCACATTGGGGATGGAACCAAACACACGGGCATTCTCCAGATTCTCCACATTGTTGCCATCCTCGTCAGTACACTTCACATAGATGTTCTCAGGATTGATGCCGTCGTAGAAAGTTCCGATGGGCACGCCACCCGTGTAGGTCATCATCGAGAGCGCCACATCACTACGGGAGAGTCCGCTATTGCGAGCCGATGCCTGGTCATAGTCGATGCTGAGGACTGGCACTTTGGGTTCCCAGTCGGAAGTGGCGAGATAGACCTTGTCGGAAGCATTGACGATAGCAAGCGCTGAATCGGTCAGTCGATGCAAGACAGCAGGGTCGGCTCCATGGAAGCATGCCTCGATAGGATATTTCTTGTACATCAGATTGTAGCGTTTGAACTTGACATAGGCATCGGGATAGAGGTCGTTGATTTCCTCCTGCAACTCATCGATATGCTTTACCAATTCCTTAGGCGACGTGAAGTCGATGATGAGTTCGCCGTATGCCAACGAGGGCGTGGCGATGGAACGCACAAGATTGTAGCGAGAAGGAGTGCCACCCACCGATGCGGTGATGTGGGTGATATAATCGCGCTTCATCAGCCGTTGACGAATCTCTTCCAAGTCTTTGGCTGTCTGCGTGGAGTTGTAACCTTCAGGCAATTTGTACTCCATGTAGAGCTGGTCGTACTCCATGTCAGGGAAGAAAGCCTGATCAACGAACTTATAGCAGAAAGCACTAAGCGCCAACAAGACAACGGCACAGACAATGGTTGTCTTCCGATGCTTCATTCCGAAAGCGAGCACCTTCTCCAGCACATCGTAGGCCTTTCCTTTGTAGAGTTCCGTATCCGACTCATCCTTCGATGCCTCCACTTCCTTAAACATGCGGTTGCTCATCACCGGCACATGAATCAAGGCCAAAATCCAACTGAGCAAAAGGCTGACAGCAATGACGATGAACAGGTCACGCACATACACTCCAGCCGTGTCGGGACTCATAAAGATGGGCAAGAATGCCAAGATGGCAATCAGCGTCGCACCCAGCAATGGCATGGCCGTCTTCTGCCCAATGGACGTCAGCGCCTCCATGCGTGGTTTCCCCTGTTTCATATCGACCAAAATGCCATCGACAATCACAATGGCATTGTCCACCAGCATGCCCATCGCCAAGATGAAACTGGCCAAGGACACACGTTGCAATGTGCCATCGAAACCCTTCAGCACCAAAAACGAGCCAAACACGATGACCACCAGACTGGTACCGATGATGTAACCACTTCTCCACCCCATGAAGAAGATGAGCAACAGCACCACGATGGCCACCGACTCAAGCAGATTGATGAGGAAGGTGTAGAGGGCATTGCTCACACGCTCTGGCTGGAAGAAGACCTTCTGACATTCGATGCCGGCAGGGAAACCTTGTTCAATCTTCTTCACGGCGTCCTCCACCTTGGCTCCCACTTTCAAAATATCATAATCGGGGGAACAAGCTATGCTGATGCCCAAGGCCTGAGCACCATCGCAAGTCATCTGGTTGCGAGTCGTCGCCTCGTATGTTTTCACCACGGTGGCGATGTCCTTGATGCGCAACTGGTCGTCATCATGTCCCTGTATGAGCATATTGGCAATGTCTTCCACCTTAGTGAACCGGTCATCCACCGTCACACGGACACGACGTTCACCATTATCATAGTAGCCGACATAGTTCGTCTTGTTCTGATTGTTCAGCGTCATAATCACCTCTGTCGGAAACACGCCCAAATTCGCCATCTTGTCCTCACGTAATTCGATGTTGATGCACTGGTTGCGCTTGCCATAGATGTCCACACGGCTCACACCATCAATCTCCATGACCGTCCGCTTGATCATCTCCGCATAGTCATTCAGCTCTTTATCGCTCTGCCCGTCACCTTTCAGCGCATAAAACATTCCATAAACATCGCCAAAATCATCCTTCACCTGTGAGGGCGATACACCCAACGGGAATTTGCTCTGCGTATTGTCCACCTTTCGTCTCAGTAAGTCCCATTGCTGTTCCACTTCATCATCGGGCACAGTGGAGTGGAGTTCCACGTTGATGAGACTCAAGTCAGCATAACTCGACGACTGGATATTGTTGATGGAAGCCATCTCACGGATGCTCTTCTCCAAGGGGTCGGTCACTTCCAGTTCCACCTGATGAGCCGAAGCACCTGGATAGGTAGTGATGACCATCGCCTGCTTCACCTTGATGGCAGGGTCTTCAAATTTCGACATCGAGTTGTAAGACAGCAATCCACCCACCACCAATATCACCACCAGGAAATTGATGAGTTTGCTGTTATGTAATGCCCATTTACTGTAGTTCATAATCTTTCAATTCTAATGTCCTTCTCAATTCTATTGTCCTTCAACTCAACTCACAATAATCCTCCCACATTCGACGCTGACGGTTTCTGCAAGAGGCGCACCTTCTCTCCATCTTCAATATGATGTACACCCGATGAAATCACTTTCTCGCCAGCTTTCAGGCCATTGTCCACCAGCATTGTCCCATCACGGTTCACCTTCGACACATTGACGGCACGGCTCTTAACCGTTCCAGACTTCTCATCATAGATAAACACTTGCGTCTTGTCGCCAACTTGCAACACGGCAGATGACGGCACATAAACAATGCCCGAAGCCTCGCTGTTGGCCACCTCAGCATATACCATCGTGGTCATGCCTGGAGTGATCTTCTTGTGGTCGATGGCACCCGAAAACTTCAGACGAACCGTATATAGTTGAGAAGAATTGGCCTCCTGGCTCACACGCACAATTGTCAGAGGGAAGGATTCATTTCCTGTCACATCGAAACGGCAACTGAAACTCGTGAACTTCTCGATGTGGGCAAAGTCGGAGGTGCTAATCTTGATTTCAACCTCAGTGTCGCCACTGCCAAACACGCTCAACACCGGCATGCCTGCGCCCACCGTTTCGCCAGCCTCATGATACTTCGTCTGCACATACCCATTGATGGTACTGCGCAACTGCGTGTCAGCCAACTGATTCTTATGGTTCGCCAACTTCTGTGTGATTTGTTCCAGACCATAGCGCGCCTTGTCGTTGTTGCTCGCTGTGGTATTGCCCTCAGCATACAAAGCCATCACACGCTCAGCATTTGCCTTCACCTGCTCATATTCGGCTTGTGTGGCCGCCAACTGGACTTGATAGTCACGGCTATCCATCACCGCCACCACCTGTCCCTTGCTCACATAGTCGCCTTCCTTTACCAGCATGCGTGTTATAGGCCCAGCCACTCGGAAAGCCAGATTCACTTCTGAAGCCGATTTGGTTTTGCCCGTGAAGGTGGTGGCCGCCACCTCATTGATGTCTTTCACCACAGTCACATCGACAGTCTGCTCATCGTTCTGCACCTTGTTCTTTTGCTGACATGAAATTACAGCCAGCATCCCAAGATACGTCAAAGTTAGGAATATGCACTTTTTCATTTCTTCATCTTTTGATTTTAATATTCATAATTTGCGGGCAAAGTTACGGGTTATATTTGAAACTCAAACCATATAAAATACGATATTTTTGTCCCAAATGTACGTTTCTTACACAAAAAGTTGCCAGAATGTTTGGCCATATGATAAAAATGTCGTTATTTTGTATCAAATTTCAGAAAAATGAAAGAAGAAAGAGTTACCATTTTAGAATTAGAAGGCGGAGAAGTTAATATTTTGAATGCCGAAAAGAGCCCCGTTAAATTGACAAAAACGGGATTGTTCTTGTGTAAGGAAGGAGAAGTGACCCTTGCCATCGACGACAAGGAATTCATTCTTCATCCGGGTTCCATCATCGTCTATTTTTCCTATAGCACACTCCATATCATCAGCCACTCCCCCAACCTGCGTGGCACACTAATCGGAGCCAATTTGGAAATCATCCAGCCGATGCTGTACAACGTGACCAACTTCAATGCCCTGTTCGTCATCAAGCAGGTGCCTCATCAGGAGATCTCTCAAGAGCAATACACGGCGCTGACACAATACATCGCCCTACTAAAAGAGGTCACGCTGAAAGAGAAAAAAGAGGCGAACGAAACAGCACCAACGGGCAAGCCTGTCATCACGCCAGTGGGCGAAATGGCTCGCAAGCAGGCGGAACTGCTCAGCTATGCGTTGATGCTGGAAGTATTACAATGCTATGCCAACGTGGCCGATGACAATGCGGCCTTCTCACGCAAGGACGAGGTGTTGCAGAAGTTCGTCACCATGCTCTATCGCAAATACCGTGTGGAACACGAAGTCAGCTACTATGCCGAGCAGCAGTTCCTCACTACGCGCTACTTCAGCACCATCGTCAAGGAGCGTTCGGGCAAGTCTCCCAGCCAATGGATTGCCACAGCCTTATTGGTCGATGCACGGAATCTGATCAAGCACACCAATATGAACGTCAAGGAAATCTCCGATACGCTCAACTTCCCCAACCAAAGTTACTTCGGCAAGTGGTTCAAAAACCTCACTGGCCTCAGTCCCCTCGAATTTCGAAAAGGAAAAGTTGGAAAGTCTGAGGAAGACCCCACTTTCTCCGACATCGTCAAGCGAGGCCTCACCCATGCCGAAGAAGAATATTAAGGTATTGTCCAATTTTACTCCCAATTCAATTTCCTATTAAACATCCAATTCAACAACAAAATATGAAGAATATTATTGCATTTCTCTCAGCCGTGGCTCTTCTCGCCACCATCATCTCATCCTGTTCCGACAGCAAGTCCGAAGCCACCTGCACTTATCTGGTAGCGGGTGACAGCATCTCCTACACCAACCCCATCGATGCACGCTACGACAGCATCATAGGCCTCTATTTTGTCGCCAACAAATATGCATCCTACACCTTCACCGAATCGGCCAAGACCAACGAAGGACTGATGAGTTATGCTATCGACCAGTGCGATGGAATGGCTGTGACAGAGTTCCAACAGAAATCACCCCAGACCCTCGATCTGAATACCGTCCAGGGTGCACTCTTTAGTGCTAACCAGTCCTATTTCAACAATCTGGGCATCACCTCAGCCGACGACATCGACCTCCATCCATTTACCGTCTATCTGACCCTTTGGAACTACACCTACAACGGTGTGCTTCTCAACAGCAAGATTGAAGTGAACTGACCCCCTACCTTTTAACACCAAACACAAAATCATGCCCCGTATCCTCTCCTCCTTTCTCATCTTTCTGACCACCTATGTGTTGGCTCAACCCAACTATGCCCCCGACATTCAAAAAGAGTGTCTGGGACGGGGCATCATCACTCTTATCGATGGGGACAGCCTTGTCATTTCTTGGCGACAACTGGAAGATGAAGAGAAAGCCATATATAGCGTTTACAAAGATGGTAAACGGTTGTTCGATAAGAAATTAACATCTTCAACCTTTATAAAGACACCAACACCAAAAGAGCACACCGAATTCGTCCTCTCCGTCATCAAAAATGACCATGAGACCATTTATCCATTCTCCTACACGCCTGGCCTATTGAAACCAGATTTGACCATTCCCCTCGACAAGCCAGCCGACGGAACCACACCCGATGGCCGACGCTATACCTACTCGGCAAATGATGCCAGCGTAGGGGATGTGGATGGCGATGGAGAGTACGAAATCATCCTCAAATGGGAACCATCCAACGCCCACGACAATAGTCACGAAGGCTTCACTGGACACGTCCTCATCGATTGTTACAAAATTCCCTCGACCATCAACTCCCAATTGCCAACTGCCAACTCCCCTCTTTGGCGTATCGACCTCGGTTCCAACATCCGCGCTGGAGCCCATTACACCCAGTTTCTCGTCTATGACTTCGATGGCAATGGACGAGCAGAACTCATCTGCAAAACTGCCGATGGCACCACCGACGGACAAGGGAACGTGATTGGCGATCCCAATGCCAACTGGGTCATGAATGGCACTATCGACAAAGCCATCCAAGGTAAAGGGGCAGGACAACCTGCGCGTGTCGTCGGACGAATCCTTGATGGCCCAGAGTTTCTCACCGTATTCGATGGACAGACTGGCCGAGCCCTCCGAACCGTCGATTATCAGCCTCCACGAGGCTATCCTGCCGACTGGGGAGACAACTACGGCAACCGTTGCGACCGCTTCCTCGCTTGCGTCGCCTACCTCGACGGCCACCACCCCAGCGCCGTCTTCTGCCGAGGCTACTACACCCAGACGTACCTCGCCGCCTACGATTGGAATGGCAAGGACTTGACCCTCCGCTGGCTCTTCGACTCCAACCAACATCCCGGCTATTCTGGCCAGGGCAACCACAACCTCCGTGTGGGCGACGTCGATGCTGACGGATGCGACGAAATCACTTACGGTTCCATGGCTGTTGACCACGACGGAACCCCACTCTACACGACCCACATGGGGCACGGCGATGCCATCCATCAGTACGCTTTCTATCCCGACAGCACCCAGCTTCAGATTTGGGATGTACATGAGAACCGACACGATGGATCTGACTTCCGCGATGCACGCACTGGACGCGTCATCTTCCAGATACCCTCCACCGAGGACGTAGGGCGAGGCATGGCTGCAGACATTGACCCCACCCTTGACGGTCTCGAAATGTGGTCTGCCTCCCAGCGAGGCTATTACGACGTGCATGGCAACCATCACCACCCCAACGTTGCCATTCCCCAGAACAGCGCCGTGTGGTGGGACGGTGACCTGCTCCGCGAACTCCTTGACCGCAACGCCATCCTCAAGTATGATTGGAAAAATCATAAAGTTGAGCCCCTACTTGACTTCCGTGCCGAAGGATGTAGCTTCAACAACGGTACCAAGCAAAATCCTTGCCTCTCTGCCGACATCCTCGGCGACTGGCGCGAAGAAGTCGTAGTGCGCAACAACGAGAGCACCGAGCTCCGCATCTACTCCACCCTCATCTCCACCAACCACCGCATGCCCAGCCTTATGTTCGACATTCCCTACCGTCTCAGCGTCGCCACCGAGAACGTCGGCTACAACCAACCTCCCGAACCCGGCTTCTACTTAGGCACTAAACAGCAATGATTGATTGGTAGAACCTATCGTTAGCAATGGAAAATCGACCGCGTTTGGGGATAGAAATGAGAGTATTATGTTAATTATTCCAATTTCTTTCCCTCAAAAGCCGTCTTCCTATCCGTTTTACTTTGTATTGTGCTCACTTATTCGTACCTTTGCACCGTTTTTATGAGAAGTCAAAGGTACATAGCGCTTTTTTTCGTACTAATCACAGTACTATCCATGACGGCTCTCAACCATCCGCTGGTCGGCAAATCGTATAGAATTGTCGGCCATTATGCTGTGGATGTTATAGAAGCAAAGGGCGAGGAGCAAGGGGCAAGAGAAGATACTGTAGAGGTAAGGAACGAGGAGCAAGGAGCAAGAGATGCGAACGAATTAGAGGTGAGAGACAGTGTGGAGCCAATGAGCGAGAATGATTCTTTGCTTCTCAATTTGGATTCTCTAAAGGCTCGCTTCGACCGCGAGCATGGCATCAACACGTCAAAGGCGACGCAGTGGAACGACTCAGTGGCGGCTGCGGAGGACTCCATCAAGAAATCGCAGAAAAAGAGCGCCCTGGAGGCTCCGGTGGTGTATGAGGCCAAGGACTCAGTGACGTTCTTCATGGACACAAAGAATGCTTATCTGTATGGCAACGCCGACGTAAAATATCAGAAGATTGACCTGAAATCGGAGAACATCAGGATGAACATGGATAGTTCGACGGTGCATGCCGTAGGTGCGGTGGACACGTTGGGAAAAAAGTATGGTGAGCCAGTGTTCAAAGACGGTAGCGACGAGTATGAGATGGAGGCGCTGTCGTACAACTTCAACACGAAGAAGGCTTATATCAATAATCTCTACACCTCGCAGGAAGAGGGTTTCATCACATCGGAGCAGGCCAAGAAAGGTAATGATGGCGCCTACTATGCCAAGGGCGGCACTTACACCACCTGCGACGAGGAACATCCGCACTTCTACATCCGCATGTCGAGAATGAAGGTTCGTCCCGGCAAGAGTGTCTTCTCCGGCCCCGCATGGCTGGTGGTGGAGGATGTTCCCCTACCCTTCGCCCTACCCTTCGCCTACTTTCCATTGACGAGCACGTACTCGAGCGGATTTATTATGCCGACCTATGGCGACGAATCCTCACGTGGTTTCTATCTGAGAGATGGTGGCTACTATTTTGCCATCAGCGACTACATGGACCTGAAGCTGACGGGTGAGATCTTCACTAAAGGTTCATGGGGTCTCGGCGGACAGACCACCTATAAACGCCGCTACAAGTACAGCGGAAACTTCTATTTCAATTATCAGGTGACAAAAGAAGGCGAGAAGAACATGCCCGACTATGAGGTGGCGAAGAACTTCAAGGTGCAATGGAGCCACCGCACCGACCCGAAGGCATCGCCCAATAGTTCGTTCTCGGCCAGTGTGAACTTTGCCACACAGTCATACGAGAAGAACAACCTCACCTCGCTCTACAATCCGACATCCTACTCGCAGAGCACCCGAACCTCATCGGTCAGCTACTCGCACTCGTTCCCAAAGATGGGTTTGTCGATGTCAAGCTCGTTTAACATCTCGCAGAACATGCGCGACTCCACCATCGCCCTGACCCTGCCATCGCTCACCCTGTCGCTCTCAAGGTTCTACCCCTTCAAGCGGAAGCATGCTGCGGGCAAAGAACGATGGTATGAAAAGATTAGCATGAACTACACGGGAACGCTCTCTAACTCCATCACCACGAAGGAGGACAAACTGTTGAAGTCGTCGCTGATAAAGGACTGGAAGAACGGCATGAGGCACAGCATCCCCGTGTCGGCATCGTTCAACATCTTCAACTACATCAATGTTACCCCCACGCTGAACTATAATGAGCGCTGGTACACCAACAAGATTATGCAGAGTTGGGATGCGGCGAACAACCGCGTGGAGCGCGACACTGTCTACGGGTTCAACCGCGTGTATGACTTCAACTTCTCTCTGAGTGCCAATACGAAACTGTATGGTATGTACACGCCCAATCCGAAGGTGTTCGGCAAGAAACTGAAGTTCGTGCGCCACGTGCTTACTCCTGGTGTCAGCTTCACTTATGCTCCTGACTTCGGAGAGAACCGATGGGGCTACTGGAAAACCTATCCGAAGACGGATGAGGACGGCAACGTGACGCTGGTCAGCTATTCGCCCTACACGGGTTCGCTCTATGGCGTGCCTGGCGTCGGGAAGACGGGATCGGTGGGTTTCGACCTGTCAAACAATATCGAGGCAAAGATTCTCGGCAAGAACGACAGCATCAAGAAGATTAGCATCATCGACGAACTCGGTGCTTCCCTCTCCTACAACATGGCCGCCAAGACCCAACCGTGGTCGAACCTCTCCACCCGATTGCGCCTGAAGTGGGGCAAGACCACGTTCAACATGAATGCCGTCTTCCAGACCTACGCCTACGAGTTCGACAAGAACGGAAATGTCATTGTGGGCAACAGAACGGAATGGTCGTATGGCCGATGGGGACGGTTCCAAGGTATGTCGAAAAACCTCTCCTACACGTTCAACAACCAGAGCTTCAAGAAGATTGTGAAAAGCATCAGGCGACTCTTCGGACATGACGACGAGGAGGACGATGAGAAGACGGGCGACACGGAGGATGAGGACGAGGATGATGAGGGGAGAGACCCCAACGACCTGGAGACAAACATCGACGATCCTCTCAAAAAGCAAGGCAAGAAGACCTCGTCGGACGGACTGGACGAAGATGGCTACATGAAGTTCCAGATGCCGTGGTCGTTCTCCATCTCCTACGGCATCACGATGGCCGAAGACCGAACGAGGGAAATCAACGTGAAGTCGATGCGCTACCCCTATTCGTTCACGCAGAACCTGAACTTCTCAGGCAATCTGAGGCTCTCCACCGGCTGGAACTGCAATTTCTCGTCGGGTTGGGACTTCACCGCCAAGAAGATTTCGATGACCACGGTCAACATCAGCCGAGACATGCACTGCTTCAATATCTCTTGTGGACTTGTGTTCGGCACTTTCACCAGCTATCACATCTCACTTCGAGCCAATGCCGCAACATTGACCGACGCGCTCAAATACGACAAGAAATCAAGCTACTCTAGCAACATACAATGGTATTAATATGTCAAGAATACTCGCCATAGACTACGGACAGAAACGCACAGGCATCGCAGTGACCGACACGCTCCAGATGATTGCCAACGGACTTGCCACCATTGAGACCAAGGAACTCGAGGGGTTCATCGTGGACTATGTGGCCAAGGAGGATGTATCGGTCATCGTGGTGGGCAAACCGACGCAGATGAATGGTGAGAACAGCGAGAACATGAAGCGCATCGAACCCTTCTTCAACCGGCTGAAGAAGCTTTTCCCCGACAAGGAAATCACCTACTACGATGAGCGTTTCACCTCCGTGCTCGCCCACCAGACCATGCTCCAAAGTGGCATCGGGAAAAAAGCCAGACAAGACAAGGGGCTCGTCGACAAAATCAGCGCCACCATCATCTTGGAAGACTATCTCCAAAGCAGAACAAAAACCCCTACCTCGGTTTAGGTTCCAACCCGAACCTCGTTCGGGGTAACAACCAAAACCTCGTCGGGGTTACCAACCCGAACCTCGTAAGAGATTTCACACAATCAAAACAATAAAAAAATCGCAAACCGTCAAACAGTAAATAAAATGATATTACCCATGTACATATTCGGTCAGCCCGTGCTCCGCAAGACTGCCGAAGAAATAGACTTCGAGTCCTATCCCAATCTGAAGGAACTCATAGCAAACATGTTTGAAACCCTCCAGCGTTCGGAGGGCGTCGGTCTGGCCGCACCCCAAGTGGGTCTGCCCATCCGTCTCTTCATCATCGACCTCGATGTCATCTCCGACGACGAACCTCAGTACAAAGGCTATCTCCGCACGTTCATCAATCCGGAGATTCTGGATGAAAGCGACGAGCAGGTCTCCATGTCCGAGGGCTGTCTCTCCATCCCTGGCATCAACGAGAGCGTGAAGCGTCCAGCCCGCGTGCTGGTCAACTACCTCGATGAGAACGGCGAAGAGCAGGAGCGTTGGCTCGACGGATTCGAGGCCCGCGTGTTCCAGCACGAGTACGACCATCTCGAAGGCAAGATGTTCGTCGACCGTCTTTCCCCCTTCCGCAAGCAGATGATCAAGTCGAAACTCCTTGCCATGACCAAGGGCAAGTTCTCCGCCCACTACAAGTGCAAGCCCAATCGATAGTTGAGAGTTTAGGGTTTAGAGTCCCGTATTGTGCGACTCCGTCGCGCCCCAATTCAGAGCACGCATGAAAAGGATACTATCATTTATCATTTTCACTTTTTCTTTTTTCGTTTGTCATGCCCAGATCAACACCGACCGCATGATGAACATCGCTCGTAATGCCCTTTCCTACGACGACTACGTGCTCTCCATCAGCTACTTCAACATCGTCATCAACTACAAGCCCCACCTCTACGAACCCTACTTCTTCCGAGGCGTGGCCAAGTTCTACCTCGAAGACTATTCCGGCACCATCCTCGACTGCACCGAGGCCATCCGACGCAATCCCTACTTCCCCAACAGCTACGAACTCCGTGGACTCGCCTACATCAACCAAGGCCAATTCGCCTATGCCGTCCACGACTACCAGACCGCCACCGAGATGTCGCCCGAAAACCGTTCCCTCTGGCACAATCTCGCCCTCTGCTATGCCGAACTCGACAGCCTCGACCAGGCCGACAGCATCACAGACATCATCATCAAGAAATGGGCACGCTATGCCGACGGCTACAACATCAAGGCGCAAATCCTCCTCGAGAAGAAAGACACCACCGCCGCCGAAGCCATCATCGACAAAGCCCTCGAAGTGAACAAGTACAACGTCAACGCCCTCAATGCCAAGGCCAACATCCTCATGATGCACGAGCAGTACGCTGAGGCCATCGACCACTACACCGAGTCCCTCCGACTCAATCCCAAGCACGCCGGCAACCTCATCAACCGAGCCCTCTGCCACTACCACCTTGACCACTATCGCGATGCTATGGCCGACTACGACCGTGCCCTCGACTTCGAGCCTAACAACTTCGTCGGGCACTACAACCGAGGCCTCCTCCGAGCCAATGTGGGCGAAGACAACCTTGCCATCGAGGACTTCGACTTCATTCTCGCCATCGACCCCGACGACATGATGGCTACCTTCAACCGCGGCACCTTGCTCGAGAACATCGGCGACCTACGAGGTGCCATCCGCGACTACACCACCGTCATCAACGAGTACCCCAAGTTCCTCTATGGCTACGAACGCCGTGCCGCCGCCCGTCGCAAGATAGGCGACATCGCCGGAGCCACCCGCGACGAAGATCACATTCTCAAGGAGCAGATTGCCCAACGCTACGGCTACTCCACCCCCACCTCACGTCAGCAGAACAAAACCCGAAAGAAATCGCAAGTCAACCTCGAAGACTACCAGAAACTCATCGAGGAGGATGACAGCATCCAACAGAAAGAATACGAAAGCGAATACCGTGGCAAGGTGCAGAACCGCGAATCCGAAGCCAAACTCATGCTTCCCAACGAGAATACATATTATATATATAGGACAGCAGGCCAGACTGCCATCCTCACCCTATTCGAGCAAGCCTTCCAGCAGGCGCAGGCCGGCAACATCAACGAAGCCATCGATGGTTTCACTCAAGTGCTCGAGCAGAACGACACCTTCGCCGAGGCCTACTTTAACCGTGGTCTCCTCCATCTTCTGCTCGACGACACCACCCTTGCCATCCCCGACCTCTCCAAAGCCGGCGAACTCGGCATCTATCAAGCATACAACATCATTAAGAAGAATCAAAGCAAGAAGAAATAGTCAATAGTGAGAATCCAGCATTTACACATATATATATTATTAGTGGCGTGGCTGAGCATGATGATGGTGTCGTGCTCAGTGGATCGGTACATCCCCGAGGGGGTGCACATGCTGACGGGCGTAGCGGTGACGTGCGACGATGAGGAAATTCAGAAGACGTATCTGCTGGGCGACTATGTGGTGCAGAGCACGAACACAAAATGGTTCGGGGCACGGATTCCGCTGAAGATTTACATGCTGTCGGGCACGGACACAACGAAGCGCTCGTGCCGGTTCTGGCGGAAGTTAGGCGAGGCGCCAGTGCTCTACGACAGCGTGCAGTCGGAGCACACAATGAGCGACATCCGCAAGGTGCTGAACAACGCAGGCTACATGAAGGCCGAGGTGGAAGAGTTCCAGATGGTGAAGGGCAAGAAGGTGAACGTGCTCTACAACGTGCATCCGCGGCAGCGCTACACCATCCGCGAGATTGACCGCGTGGTGGACGACAATGGGCTGAGGCATTTCCTCACGGTGGAGGACACGTCGAAGTCGTTGCTGAAGCCAGGACTGCCGTTCGAAGTGACGGCGCTGAACGGCGAGCGCAACCGAATAGCGACGATGTTGAGAAACAACGGATACTATAAGTTCACGAAGGAGGACGTGCGTTTCACCGCCGACACAGCGCGCAACTCGACCGAGGTGGACGTGATGATGCGCGTGAAGCTCCATCAGGACAACGGGCGCACCGAGGCGACCGAGCATCATCAGTACACGATTGGCTCCGTCAATTTCCTGGCCGACATCACCAGTCCCTCCAGACCGACCGACAGCATCCAATTCCGAGGCTACAACTTCCGCTATCAGGATCAGCTCCACTTCCGCAAGCGCCTCCTCATCAGCCACTCGATGGTTCGTCCCGGCGACCTCTACAACGACAGCTATTTCCGCCGCACCTACACGAACTACACCCGCCTCGGCGCCGTCGGATTCTCTAACATCCAACTCACCGAGCGTCCCGGCAGCGACACGCTCGACTGCAACATCATCGTCAACCATGCCAAGCCCCATTCCTTCGGATTCGACGTCGAGGCCACCAACTCTGCCGGCGATTTGGGCGCCGCCCTCTCCACGTCCTATCAGAACAAGAACCTCTTCCGCGGCTCCGAATCCTTCCTATTCAAAATACGCGGAGCCTACGAAGCCATCACCGGTCTGGAGGGATATGAAGGCAACAACTACTTCGAGTTCGGCGCCGAAACCACCCTGGGCTTCCCCGCCTTCCTCCTTCCCTACGTCAAGCGCGAATGGGGCACAGAGCACAACGCCACCTCCGAAATCGGCCTGCAATACAACATGCAGAACCGTCCCGAGTTCCAGCGACACGTGCTGACCGCAGCCTGGCGATACAAGTGGAGCAACCGCAACCAGCACGTGCAGCACCGCTACGACCTCGTCGAAATCAACTACGTCTACATGCCCTGGATCTCCCGCACCTTCCGCGAGCAATACCTCGACTCCCTCGGCAAGACCAACGCCATCCTCAAGTACAACTACGAAAACCTGCTCATCACCAAGATGGGCTACACCTACACCTACAACTCCCTCGGCGCCCGCGAGCAGACCTACGGCAAGAACGCCTACACCTTCCGCTTCAACATCGAGACCTCCGGCAATGTCCTCAACGCCCTATCCCACCTCACCGGCGAACACAAGAACAACCAAGGCCAGTTCACCTTCGCCGGAATCGCCTACGCCCAGTACGTCCGCACCGACCTCGACATCGCCAAGAGCATCCGCATCGACAAGAACAACTCCCTCGCCCTCCACGGAGCCCTCGGCATCGCCTACCCCTACGGCAACTCCAACCAGCTCCCCTTCGAGAAGCGCTACTTCGCCGGCGGAGCCAACAGCGTGCGCGGATGGTCCGTCCGCTCCCTCGGCCCCGGCACCTACAACGGCAAAGACCGAGGCATCAACTTCCTCAACCAGTCCGGCGACATCAAGCTCGACTTCAGCCTCGAATACCGCGCCCAGCTCTTCTGGAAATTCAGCGGAGCCGCCTTCATCGATGCCGGCAACATCTGGACCATCCGTCAATACGACGACCAGCCCGGCGGCGATTTCCGCATCGGACGCTTCTGGAAAGAGATCGCCTTCAGCTATGGCATCGGACTGCGCATGGACGCAAACTTCTTCATCGTCCGCTTCGACGCTGGCATGAAAGCCATCGACCCCGCCTACACCGGCCGCGACCACTACCCTATCCTACACCACAACCTCAGCCGCGACTTCGCCTTCCACTTCGCCGTCGGCCTACCCTTCTGATGGACATAGATTATTCCCAAAGATTTTCCCCAGCATCTTGCCGATTCCTTTGCCACGAAGGCCACGGGCGAGGATGGTGCTGTCGGGGGCGAAGAGGATGGTTTTTCCCATTTTTCTTGCCAATAGGGAAGAAAAAGCCGAAAACTTTTGCTGATGTCCCAAGAAAGCACTACCTTTGCAAAAAACAATGAGAGTGATTGAAATCAACCAACGAAATAACTTAATACACATATATATAAAATGTATAGAACGCATACGAATGGGGAGCTGAGACTCTCCGATGCCGGACGGCAGGTGACGCTGGCCGGATGGGTGCAGCGCACGAGAAAGATGGGTGCGCTGACTTTTGTTGATTTGCGCGACCGATATGGCATCACGCAGCTGGTGTTTAACGAGGAGACGAACGCTCCGCTCTGTGAGCGTGCCAACAAGCTGGGACGCGAGTTTGTGATTCAGGTGACGGGTACGGTGGCTGAGCGCTACAGCAAGAACAAGAATCTGCCGACTGGCGACATCGAGATTGAGGTGGCGGAGCTGAAAGTGCTGAACGAGTCGGTGACCCCACCTTTCACCATCGAGGATCAGTCTGACGGCGGAGATGACCTGCGCATGAAGTACCGCTATCTGGACTTGCGCCGCACGGCTGTCAGGAAGAATTTGGAACTGCGCCACCGTTTCTGCATCGCGGTGAGAAATTATCTCTCCAATCTCGGTTTCTTAGAGGTGGAAACGCCGATGCTGATCGGCTCGACGCCGGAGGGTGCACGCGACTTCATCGTTCCGTCTCGCATGAATCCGGGTCAGTTCTACGCTCTGCCTCAGTCGCCTCAGACGCTGAAGCAACTGCTGATGGTGGCGGGTTTTGACCGCTACTTCCAGATTGTGAAGTGCTTCCGCGACGAAGACCTGCGTGCCGACCGTCAGCCTGAGTTCACGCAAATTGACTGCGAGATGTCGTTCGTCACGCAGGAGGACATCATCCAGACGTTTGAGGGCATGGCCAAGCATCTCTTCAAGGAGCTGAGGGGCGTGGAGATCGAGGGCGATTTCCTCCGTCTGCCTTGGATTGAGTGCATGAAGCGTTTCGGATCGGACAAGCCCGACATGCGTTTCGGCATGGAGTTTGTGGAACTGGACGACGTGCTGAAGAAGGGCACGTTCGCCGTGTTCGACGACGCTGCCTACATCGGCGGCATCTGCGCCACTGGGTGTGCTTCGTACACGAGAAAGGACATCGACAAGCTGACGGAATGGGTGAAACGTCCGCAGATTGGCGCCAAGGGTCTGGTCTATGCCCGTGTACAGGAGGACGGCAGCGTGAAATCGTCAGTGGATAAGTTCTACACGCAGGAAGATCTTCAGGCGCTGAAGGAGAAAATGGATGCCAAGCCTGGCGACCTTATCCTCATCCTCAGTGGCGCCGATGCCATGAAGACGAGAAAGCAACTCTGCGAACTGCGTCTGGAGATGGGCGAAAGACTTGGCCTGCGTGACAAGAACAAGTTCGCCTTGCTATGGGTGACAGAGTTCCCGATGTTCGAGTGGAGTGACGAGGAACAGCGTCTGATGGCCATGCACCATCCGTTCACACACCCGATGGACGAGGACATTCACTTGCTCGACACTGATCCGGCCGCTGTGCGTGCCGATGCCTACGACATGGTGTGCAACGGCATCGAGGTGGGTGGCGGTTCTATCCGTATCCACGACCCGAAACTTCAGGCCAAGATGTTCGAGATTTTGGGCTTCACGCCAGAGAAGGCAGAGGAACAGTTTGGCTTCCTGATGAATGCCTTCAAGTATGGCGCACCTCCTCATGGCGGTCTGGCTTATGGTCTAGACCGCTGGGTGAGCATCTTTGCCGGCCTCGACTCCATCCGCGACTGCATCGCCTTCCCGAAGAACAACAGCGGGCGAGATGTGATGCTCGATGCCCCATCATTTGTGGATCAGAAACAACTGGACGAAGACTTCATAGCACTTAATTTGCCACAAGAATAACAAATGCCACTAACTTTTTTCAGCCTCGGAAGCGGCAGTTGTGGTAATTGTTACTATCTGGCGACAGAGACGGATGCCATCATCATCGATTGTGGCATCAGTCTCCGTCGCTTCAAGAAGTGCATGCAGGAATATGGCATGAAGTTGGGCAAGGTGAAAGCCATCCTCATCACTCATGACCATGCTGACCACATCAAGGCCGCCGGCAAAATCAGTAAGGAATATCACCTGCCCGTCTATGCCACCCGACTGGTTCACGAGGGAATGGACAAGAATTGGCAGGCGACGGCGAAGGTTCCCATCAAGGAGCGTCACAATGTGGAACTGCACGAGACCTTCCAGTTGGGCTCGTTCAGCATCACAGCCTTCCCGATTCCTCATGACGCATCGGAGAACGTGGGCTACCACATCGAAGTGGGTGACTACCGTTTCTCCGTCATGACCGATGTAGGCGACGCAACTGACTATGTGAAGGAATACATCGGCAAGAGCACCCACCTCATCTTCGAATCGAACTACGATGACGAGATGTTGCAACATGGACGCTATCCAGAAATCTTGAAGGAAAGAATTGCCAGCGGACACGGACATCTGTCGAACAAGAAATGTGCCACCGCACTGGCCGAAAACTTCCATGAGGAACTCAAGAACGTGTGGCTGTGCCATCTGAGCGAGGAGAACAATCACCCGGAATTGGCACGCAAAACCGTCGAGACCATCCTGCGCAGTTACGGCATCATTGCGGGTGTTGACTTCACGCTCGACGTGCTAAGACGCAAGATTCCAACGGGGCCTTTCGAACTCGGAGAAGTGACAAACCCCCAGCTCTGCCTTTCTTTTGAGCCCTAATTTTCTTAATTAAACAAAAAAAAGTCGGTTTTCTCAAAAAAAATGCATACCTTTGCATCACTTTTCGTATACTATAGGAAGAAAAGCAAGGAATGAAAGCAAAGAAAGTATTATTTATCACAACAGAACTCGAGCCCTTCGTAGCGGAGAATGAACATTCTCTGAAAGGGCGTCTTCTGCCACAAACAATCCAGGAATTAGGACACGAAATCAGATCATTCTCTCCCAAATGGGGAAGCATCAACGAACGTCGCAATCAGTTGCATGAGGTCATCCGTCTGTCGGGCATGAACCTCATCATCGACGAGACCGACCACCCGCTCATCATCAAGGTGGCATCGTTGCCGTCTGCCAAGATGCAGGTTTACTTCATCGACAACGACGACTACTTCATGAAGCGTGGCATGCTGACCGACAAGGATGGAAAGGAGTACGCCGACAATGGCGAACGTGCCATCTTCTATGCTCGTGGCGTGCTCGAGACCCTGAAGAAGCTCGGCTGGAACCCTGACGTGATTCATTGCTACGGATGGGCTGCCGCGTTGGCTCCGTTCTACATCAAGCAGGCGTACTACGATGAGCCATCGTTCCGCAATGTGAAAGTTGTGATGGAAGTGTCTCCCAAAGAATTCGAGAGCGATTTTGGTTCCGTCAACGCCAAGAAGGTGGAATACAAGGATGCACACTATGCTGACATTCAGGACATCGTCGAAAACGCATACACCCACACCGAGCTGGAGAAGATTGGCGTGAAGTTTGCTGATGGTGTCATCGTCGAGAACAAAGACGTTGACCCCGCCATCATCGAATACGCCAAGTCGTTAGGTCGCCCGGTGCTCGATCCTGTTGAGGGTGATTTCAACAAGGCCTACAGCGATTTCTACGAAACCCTATTCTAAAGATTCATTATTTCCAACGACGGTCATGAAGCTCACAATGAAGCTCACACATCTTTTCGCATGGGTTGTAGCCGTGCTGGCGTTCGCTTCATGCGATGATAATACAGGAACGTTAGGAGTGGACATGATGCCCGCTTCTGACATCGTCACAAAAACATATCAGGTGTATGACGTCTCCACCGAGTCCTATGCGGTGGGAGACTCCGTGTTGGCTCGCACCAGCAAGTCTTATTTCGGACGGTTCACCGATCCAGAGACAGGCACCACCATCAAGAGCGACTTCATGGCTCAGTTCCATTGCGATGAAGGTTTCAAATTCCCCGACAAAATAGAAAACGATTCATGCATACAGTTCGACCTGCGTCTCTACATCGATGATTTTGTAGGCGACTCGCTCACCTCGTTCAAGCTCAGCGTCTATGAACTGAGCGAACAACTCGACCCTAATGCCGACTATTACACCAACATCAATCCCGAGAAATTTTACGACACCACGTCGGAACCCATCGCCACCAAATGGTTCACCATCAGTGACCGCACCATCAGCGACACGGCACGATGGTCATCGAAATACAACAACAACATCCGTGTGAGCTTGCCCGACAGTCTCGGCACGAAGATCATCCGCGACTACCGACAGAATCCAGAGCATTTCACCAACACCTCCACGTGGCTCAATAGTGGCAACCCATGTAGCAAGGGGCTCTATTTCAAGCTGGAGAGCGGTGATGGCGCAATGGCCTACATCGAGATTGTTCAATTGAACCTTTCTTTCCGCTACTACGACGACGAATTTGAGAAGGACACCGTCGGCATTGCATCTTTTGCAGCCACCGACGCTGTGGTCGAGGCTACACGTTTCGAGAACTCCAATCTGCAGAAACTCCTCGACGACAAAGATGCCACCTACCTGAAGAGCCCAGCAGGCATCTTCACTTTGGCAACGATTCCTGCCGACCAGATCAACGTGCAGGACACCATTAACTCGGCCAAGCTCACCCTGACCCGCTACAACGACCTCGTGCAGGGTTCCTTCCATTTGAACATTCCCAAGACCGTCCTGCTCGTTCGTCTTGACGATTACCTCAACGGCTTCTTCGAGAATTATAAAGTGACCGACAACAAGGCGTCCTATCTCACCACCTTCAACAGCGGTTCAAACTCCTATGAGTTCAGCAACATCTCACGCCTCATCTCTCTCATGGCCAAGGAGAAGAAGGAGGGTAAGAATTCCAAAAACTGGAACAAGATACTGCTGATTCCAGTGGAAATCACCAAAGACTCTAACGGAAACACCGTGAAGATCAACCATGACTTCAGCATGAGCAGTGCGAAGTTGGTCGGAGGCCAAAGCGACAAGCTCCAGCTCGAAGTCATTTACTCAAGCTTCTGAAAAAGAATTGAAGAACCTTATGGCTAAAGGTTCTTCAATTTTTTAATTCTTCAATTTTTCAATTAACGGTATCAGCACTTTCTTGATGACCTTGTCATTCAGCTGATGCTCGCCGTCGAAACGGATGACGTGATCCGCCAGATAGTTCTTCTTGAAGAGCGACTCGGCGTTCGTCACCGACGTGTCGTGCAGGCCAATCAGACACCAGCACGTTTCCTTCTGTTCGGGCGTGATGTCCTTGAACTGCTGACGCTCCATCTGGTTGTGGTGCTGGATGATATCTTTCGTAATCTTGAACGTCTTCGCCCCATCATGCCGACCGTTGAAGAAGTGGTACTCGCCCGTCTTCAGCACTTTCGAGTTCGTCGACATTGTGAAGGCCGGGTTCACCAGAATGCGTTTGAAACCGCGCATCTGCTGGGCATACATTCCACCCATGCTCGTCCCGATGATGAGGTCGGGCTGTTCCCGTTCACACAACTCTTTCAGGAAGGGCAATGCCTCCACAGGATCCACTGGGATGTCCGGCGCAATCACCTCATCCTCCGTCAATTCTCTTTGTAATATCTGCACGGTTCCGCTGGCATGCGACGAACCGAATCCATGGAAATAAATAATCTTCATAACTTCAATTCTTTTTCAATTTCCCTCAAATAACTTCAATTTTTCTTCAGATATATCTCGTGGTCAATATTCTTTGGATACTCCTCCCGATAGTGCGTCACCATCAGCAGGGTCTTGTGCGGACGTTGGCAGAACACCTCGATGATGTCCTTCACCAAGCGTCTGTTCTTCAGATCGAGGCCATGCAGAGGTTCGTCCAAAATCAGCAGTGAAGGGTCTTTCACAAACGCCCTCGCCAGCAACACGAGCCGTTGCTCGCCACTGCTCAGTTTCAGGAACGTCGTGTCGACATATTTCTTGACACCGAAGATATCCATCCAGAACTCACACACCGCCCGTTGCTCCGCCTTCGCCTTGCGATACAGTCCCGACACATCGCTCAGACCGCTTGCCACAATGTCGATGGCCGGCACATCTCTCATGTAGGCACGGTGCATTTCCGGCGAGATGTAGCCGATGTGCCGTTTGATGTCCCAGATGCTTTCGCCCTTGCCCCGCTGATGGCCAAAGAGCACGATATCGTTCGCATAGCTCTGAGGATTGTCAGCACACACGATGGAGAGGAGCGTCGATTTGCCCGCCCCGTTCTCACCGTTCAGCGCCCAATGCTCCCCTTCCTTCACCGTAAACGACAAATCCTTCAGAATCGTCCGCTCGCCATAGCGGATGTTCACGTTCCGGAAGTCGATGACGGTGGGGGAAACCGCAGGTATCAAAGCATCTGCAGAAGCCAAATCTAGAATGGCCCGCTCCTTCTCCTCGCTCAGCATCCTGGCCGGCACCGGCTCCCGACTCTCCTTAAATTCTCGGAGTGTCATCTTCTCCCCAACTTTCAGGTCTTTCACCTCCACCACATGTGTGATGAAGTCTGGCACATCGTCCGTCTTCGACAGCACCAGCACCACCGACACGTTCGTCTCCCGCGTCAGCAGAGTCAGGAATTCCGCCAGCTGACCCCTTGCCGTCACGTCCAGGCCGATGAACGGATTGTCCATGATCAGCACCCTCGGATTCGTCAGCAACGTCTTCGTCAGCTGAAACTTCCTCAGCTCCCCACTGCTCAAGAGGATGATATGCTTGTCCAGCAGTTGCTCCAGATGGAAAACCTCATACAGATGCCCCCTCACTTTCTCCAGCTCCCTGTGCATCGCCTCCCGATCTGCCGCCTCCTGAGCCAAACGTTCCCGTTCCTGCTCCGGCGCCTCGTCCCTCACCCAAAACTTATCGAACACCGTCTTCCTCGTCAGTCCCTCCTCAGCAATGCGGAACGACTCCGCCAGCAAGTCCCTCACCAGCGGCGTCTCCTCAATGTCGTTCTGGTTCCAGCGCTGCTGATAGTAATACACGCCCTCGTTCGTCCCATACGAATCCCTGAACGACAGATACTTCACATTGTCGCTCACCAGCTTTGCCTTGCTCGGCGCGAAGTCGTAGCGGACTCCATTCATCGGCATCAGCGCGCATTTTCCTGTCAGCACATCCACCAGCCTCGTCTTCCCGCTGCCGTTGTCGCCCACGATGGCCAACTGCTCTCCCGCCAGCAACTCAAAGTCAATCGGTGCCGACATCCTCAACTCCGGATGCCTCACCATTCCGCCCTTTATTTCAATGATTTTCTGCATAACACTTCAGATTTCGTTTGCAAAGGTACGGATAAGTGAGAGAAAAGCCAAATATATTTAAGTTTTTCCGAGTACAATATAGGTAATGATGGTGCGTATGCACCTTCGACGCAGTCAAAGGTACGAAAAAAAATCCGCGGTGCGTGTGATTGGGGATATTTGGAAGATTTTTGTGATTCTGTAATCTTTGTTCGGAGAATTTGTCGTATCTTTGCAAGCGAATCGGTGAAATCATAAAAATAACCAACGATATGAAGAAGAACTTTATCCTCAGCGTGCTGATGGTCGTCGGAGGCATGACCGCGTCTGCACAAACGTATCTGAACCCGAACGCTCCCGTGGAGGAGCGAGTGAAGGACGCGCTCGGTCGCATGACGACTCACGAGAAAATCAAGTTGCTCCATGCGCAGAGCAAGTTCACGAGTGCCGGTGTGCCAAGGCTCGGCATCCGTCAGCTGAACATGGACGACGGGCCTCACGGGGTGCGTGAGGAGCTGGAGTGGAACACGTGGAGCCCAGCGAGGTGGACAAACGACTCGATTGTGGCGTTCCCGTCACTGACGTGTCTGGCATCGACGTGGAACAGGGATTTGTCGCAGGCTTATGGCAATGCGGTGAGTGAGGAGTTCGCCTTCAGGGGCAAGGACATCATGCTGGGTCCTGGCGTGAACATCCAGCGAACTCCGCTGAACGGACGCGCCTTTGAGTATATGGGCGAGGACCCCTTCCTTGCGGGCGAGATGGTGGTGCCTTATATCCAGTCGGCGCAGAAGAATGGCGTGGCTTGTTGTCTGAAGCATTTCGTGCTGAATGACCAGGAGACAGATCGTTTCGGCGTGAACGTGAACATCTCGGAGCGGGCAATGAATGAGATTTATTTAGCTCCGTTCAAGCGGGCTGTGGAGAAGGCGAATGTGTGGACGATCATGGGCTCGTACAACATGTGGAAGGGTGTTCACTGCTGTCACAATGACGAACTTCTGAACGGCATCCTGAAGAAGGACTGGGGCTGGGACGGCGCGCTGGTGAGTGACTGGGGTGGCACGACAAACACGATGGAGGCTGCGATGGGCGGTCTGGACATCGAGATGGGCACCTACACCGACGGCAAGACGAAGGAGAGCGACTTTGGCTACGACGACTACTATCTGGGCAATGCGTTCGAGAAGCTCATCAAGGAGGGGAAGGTGCCGATGTCGGTGCTGGACGAGAAGGCGAGCCGTGTGCTGAGAACAATTTTCCGTACGGCGATGAATCCGCAGAAGGTGATCGGCAACCAATGTTCGGAGGCTCACTACGACGTATGCCGACAGATTGGCGAGGAAGGAATCGTATTATTAAAGAATGAGAAGAACATCCTGCCGTTGGACATTGCGAAATATAAAAAGTACAGCAACATCCTGGTGGTGGGCGAGAATGCCACGCGTTCGCTGACTCAGGGTGGAGGTTCGTCGGAACTGAAGACCCTGCACGATGACAGTCCGTTGGATGCGCTGAAACGACGCTATGAGACGATGATCGACTACGCCCAGGGCTACTACTCGGGACGTGCGATGTATGACCATGTGGATAAGCTCGACCCTGTGAAGCAGGCTGAACTGAAGGCCGAAGCGCTGGAGAAGGCGAAATCGTGCGACCTCATCATCTTCATCGGAGGCCTGAACAAGAACACGCGCCAGGACTGCGAGAACGGCGACCGCGAGAGCTATGACCTGCCCTACGGACAGAACGAACTCATCGCGGAGCTGGCGAAAATTCAGAAGAACATTGTGGTGGTGACGTTCGGCGGAAATCCCTACGCGATGCCTTGGTTAAAGGACGTGGCAGGAGTGGTTCATTGCTGGTATCTGGGCAGTGAGGCTGGAAAGTCTCTGGTGAATGTGCTGAGTGGTGTGGTCAATCCGAGCGGAAAACTGCCTGTGACATTCGCTCAGAAGTATGAGGACTATCCGTATGTGAAGTTCGGCGCCGAGGCCTATCCGGGCGTGAACAAGCAGGTATATTATAAAGAGGACATCTTCGTGGGCTACCGTCACTTCGCCACGAACAATGTGAAGCCTTTGTTCCCCTTCGGCTATGGACTGAGCTACACGACATTCGCCTACGGCAAGCCCACGGTGGAGAAGACTGGCGATGCCGTGACGGTGAGCGTGACTGTGACCAACACGGGCAAGGTGGCCGGAAAGGAAGTGGCACAGGTCTATGTCACTTATCCACAGATGGAGCAGGCACGTCCCGTCAAGGAACTGAAAGCCTTTGCCAAGACTCCCCTACTCGACCCCGGTGAGAGCGAGACTCTCCGCATGACCATCCCGATGGACGACCTCGCCGTGTATGACGAAGAAGGACGTGGATGGGACATCGCCGAAGGCATGTACACGTTCAGCGTAGGCACTAACGTGAACGACATCAAGGGGAAAGCGGACGTGCAAATCGATATGTAAGAAGAAGGGAATTAACGGAATAACGTTATAACGAAATAACTTCATAACGATATAACGAAATCACGGAAACAACGAAAATGAAACTCATCCGATTTCTCATCGTGTCAGCCCTACTCTTCTGTTGGTTGGGGGGCTTTGCTCAGGAGAACATCTGCTTCTCGCAACGCATCAAGACGTTGCAGGTGAAGCCGAATGGTGAATGGGGCGAGGCTCCCGTGACGCTGTTAGGCCGAGGGCACTGGATGGAAATCAGCTTTGACGACCTGCAGGCGAACTATCAGCGCTACACCTACACCGTCACCCATTGCAACGCCAATTGGGAACAGAGCGATTTGCTTCAGAACGAGTACATGACGGGCTTCAACAATCAGCGCATCGACGATTACGAGCCTGCCATCGGCGTCGAGATGAATTATTGCCACTACACGCTTCGACTCCCCAATGCCGAGAACCAGCTGTTGGTGTCGGGCAACTACATCGTTCACATCTACGAGGACGGGGAGGATGAGCCGATTGCCCAGGCATGTTTCTCCCTGCTCGAACCTCGTGTGGGCGTGTCCATTGACGTCAGCTCCAACACCGACATCGACACCTACGAGCGTCATCAGCAAGTGAATTTCGCCGTGAACTACAGTGGCTATCCCATCAGCAATGTGGTCAGCGACCTGAAGTATGTCGTGACTCAGAACAGGCGTTGGGACAATCATGTGGAAGACCTCCGCCCCACGACGATGCAGGTCAACAAGCTCATCTTCACCCACAACCGTCAACTCATCTTCAACGCTGGCAACGAATACCGACGCTTTGAGATGTTGGACGAATACGTGCCCACGATGCATGTGGATCGCATGGAGTACGACGGCGACTACTACAATGCCTTCCTCTACGTCGATGAGCAGAGAACCTCATATCTCTACGACAAGGATCAGGATGGGCGCTATGTGGTCAGAACTCGCGACAACGTGAACAACGACACGGAGAGCGACTATTTCCTCACCCATTTCTCCCTCGAGATGCCCAAAGTGCCCGACGGAGAGGTATATCTCTTCGGCGACCTGACCAACAACCGCTATGAGGAGGCCTACCGGATGGAGTACGACCTCATCGACCATCGGTACAATCTGGTGACGCCCCTGAAGCAAGGCTCCTATAATTATATGTATATGTACGTGAGGGACGGCGAGACCGTCGGGCAGACCCTGCCTTGCGAAGGCGACTTCCATCAGACGGAGAACGAATACTATGTGTATGTCTATCACCGACCCTTCGGATTGCGATATGACAAACTGGTCGGATTTCAGAAAACGAATTATCAAGAATGAGAGCGTTACTTGTCATCCTATTGCTAAGCATCCCCAGCTTCGGGTTTTCGCAGAGTCTGCAAAGCCAACTGAAGGACTGGGCTGAGAATTACACCCGCACTGACGCGAACATCAAACCCTCCACTGTGGTCTCGTGCGACATTGATGACGACGAGAAGGACATCCGCATCGTTTTCGGCGGAGGTTTTCCTGAACAGCACTTCACGCCCGAGGTTGTGGAGAGGATTTATCGGGACATCCGTTCCCTCATGCCGTCTTCACTCCGGAATTATGATGTCGTCGTGGAGACAGACGGGCGTCCCATTGAAGACCTTGTCCCAAACTTCTTCCGGAAGGGAAAGAAAGACCACACGCGACTTCTGTCCGAGACCTACAAGGGGGAGCCGTGGGTGAAGAATCTTTCGCGCCCCTACACGGCAGAGAAGGGTCTTGAAGGCAATCACATCGCCTTGTGGCAGAGTCACGGACGCTACTACCGAGCCGAACGGAGCGACTGGTACTGGCAACGTCCTCGCCTGTTCTGCACCACCGAGGATCTCTTCTCGCAGACTTTCGTCATCCCATTCATCATCCCCATGCTTCAGAACGCAGGCGCCGTCGTCTTCACTCCTCGTGAACGCGACTACCAGACCCACGAAGTCATCGTGGACAACGACCAGCCCCACAAGAACGGCACTTATGTCGAGGCGTTCCGTCGGAAGCAGAAGCACACGAAATGGAAAACGACCGAGCAAAATGGATTTGCGCAGTACAAGACCACTTATACCTCTGCTGATTCTCCTTTCACCGACGGCAGTGCACGCTATGTGGCCACGACAACCTCTACCAAGGACGAGGGCATGGCGCAGTGGGTGCCTGACATTCCCGAAGAGGGGAAATACGCAGTGTACGTGACCTACCAATCCTACGAGAACTCAGTGGATGATGCCCTCTACACCGTCCACCACAAAGGCGGAACGACCGAATTCCACGTCAATCAGCAAATCGGAGGAGGCACATGGGTCTATCTCGGCACATTTGAGTTCGACGAGGGTCAGCACAACTACGGCATGGTCTCTCTGTCCAACATGAGCAAGCGAAAGGGCATCATCACCGCCGATGCTGTCCGATTCGGAGGAGGCATGGGCAACATCGTGCCCGAGGCGCATCCGAACATTCAGCCGTCGGGTTTGCCGAGATGGGCTGAGTGTGCCAAGTACAGCGTGCAGTGGTTCGGTTTCCCCTACAAGATTCACACGGAACCTTTCGGCGACAACGATTATAACAATGACATCAACTCCCGATCGGCAGCCGTCAACTATCTGTCGGGCCATTCCATCTACAACCCCAACCGCGAGGACGGGCTGAAGGTTCCGCTCGACATCTCTGTCGCCTTCCACACCGATGCTGGCGTGAAGACCGACGATGCTTTTGTCGGTTCGTTGGGAGTCTATATGACCGACTTCAACGATGGCAAGACCGGCGCAGGCATGGACAGATATGTGTCGCGCGACCTCATCAGCATGTTCCTGACGAACTTCACCACCGACCTGCGGAAATACCGTTGGCAGGTTCGTCAGCTCTGGAACCGCAACTACGGCGAGGCCCGTGCCCCGATGCCTCCCGCCTGCATTCTGGAGATGCTCTCCCATCAGAACTTCGCCGACATGCGGTTGGCTTACGACCCGCACTTCAAGTTCGACCTCTCGCGCTCCGTCTATAAGACCATCGTGAAGTACATCGCCACGCTCTACAAGCGCGATTACGTCATCCAGCCACTGCCCGTCGAGAACTTCGCCATCACGCTGAATGAGCAGAAGCAGACCGCCACCCTTTCGTGGTCGCCTGTCGATGATCCCCTCGAACCGACGGCGCGTCCTAAGGAATATGTGCTCTACACCCGCCGAGGCCACCAAGGTTTCGACAACGGTATCATCGTCAAAGGGACGAGCCACACCGTCGAGCTGAATCCCGACGAAGTCTATTCCTTCAAGGTCACGGCTCTGAACGACGGTGGCGAGAGCTTTCCTTCTGAGGTCTTGGCTTGTGGCATCGCTTCGCAGAACAAAGGCACGGTGCTCATCGTCAACGGCTTCACCCGTCTTGAAGGTCCCAAGGTGATTGACACACAGACCGAGTGCGGTTTCGACCTCGATGCCGACCCCGGCGTTCCCTACGGAGCCTACACGGGTTTCTGTGGCCGCCAGCGCTCTTTCGACCGTTCGAAGGCAGGCAGTGAGGCCTCCGACGGACTGGGCATGAGTGGCATGGAGTTGGAGGGGCAGCTGATGATGGGCAACACGTTCGATTATCCCGTCATCCATGGTCGCGCCATCCTTCTCAGCCGCACCCATTCCTTCACCTCGTGCAGTGAGCAGTCACTCGCCGAGGGCAAGATTTCCCTCTCCGACTACCCCATCATCGACCTCATCTACGGCACCCAGAAGCAGTTCAACAGCCGCACCAACACGCTCGTCGAGCAATACTACAATCAGGGCGGCAAGGTGCTGATGAGCGCAGCCAATGCCGGATGTCCCACCATCGGCGGAACCATCGCAGGCCAACTCTCACCCATCAACTCTCAACTGTCAACTGTCAACTATCAACTGTCAACCATCACCGGTTGTGGCCTCACCTTCGACATCCATCGCGAAATGAATCCTGAGAGTTACTGCGTTCCCTCGCCGAGCGTGCTGGTTCCAGCGGGCAGTGCCATCCCCATCCTCACCTACGCCAACGGCAACTGCGCCGCCATCGCCGAGGAGCATCGCTTCGTCCGTCTCGGTTTCCCGCTCGAAAGCATCACCGACCACAAGACCATCAACGCCCTCACCCGTGCATTCCTCACCTTCCTTGAATAATATATAATGTCCTTCCTCCCCACCACCAAGAAAGAAGTCGAGCGGCTCGGCTGGGATGCCCTCGATGTCATCATCTTCTCCGGCGACGCATACGTTGACCACCCATCCTTCGCGGCGGCGGTCATCGGACGCATACTTGAGGCGGAAGGCTTGCGGGTGGCCATCGTTCCCCAGCCCGACTGGCATGGCGACTACCGCGACTTCAAGAAGCTGGGGCGTCCGCGCCTCTTCTTCGCCGTTGCGCCCGGGGCGATGGACTCGATGGTGAACAAATACACGGCCAACAAGCGTCTGCGCTCGGAGGATGCCTACTCGCCCGACGGCCGCCACGACCTCCGTCCCGAATACCCCACCATCGTCTATACCCGCATCCTCAAGGAGCTCTTCCCCGATGTGCCCGTCGTCATCGGAGGCATCGAGGCCAGTCTGCGCCGACTCACCCACTACGACTACTGGCAAGACCGTCTCCTCCCGTCCATCCTCGTTCCCTCGGGCGCCGACCTGCTGATCTACGGTATGGGTGAGAAGCCGATGGTGTCGCTGGCACAGCTCTTGGCAGAGCAGGACTGCGAGATAGACGTGAAGAGGTTCCGCAACCTCATGGCCCGTTTCCCGCAGCGACAGACCGTCTCCCTATTATATAAAAATGAGATTCCCGGCGGCATCCGTCCCGACGACATCGTGCTCCACAGCCACGAGGAATGTCTCCGCAACAAGCGTGCCCAGGCCGAGAACTTCCGCCACATCGAGGAGGAATCGAACAAATATGAGGCGAAGCGCATCATACAGGAGACCGAGCCCCTTTTCGCCGTGGTCAATCCCCCCTACCAGCCACTCACTCAGGACGAGCTCGACCGCTCCTTCGACCTGCCCTACACGCGTCTGCCCCACCCCAAGTACAAGGGCAAGCGCATCCCAGCCTACGAGATGATCAAGTTCTCCGTGTGCCTCCACCGCGGATGCTTCGGCGGATGCGCCTTCTGCACCATCTCCGCCCACCAGGGCAAGTTCATCACCTCCCGAAGCAAAGAGAGCATCCTGCGCGAGGTGAAGGCCATCACCCAGATGCCCGACTTCAAAGGCTACCTGAGCGACCTCGGCGGCCCATCCGCCAACATGTACGCCATGCACGGCAAGAACCTCGACCTCTGCCACCAGTGCAAGCGACCCTCGTGCATCCATCCCAAGATCTGCCCCAATCTCAACACCGACCACTCCGCCCTGCTCGACATCTACCGAGCCGTCGACCGAGTGCCCGGCATCAAGAAGAGCTTCATCGGCTCCGGCGTGCGCTACGACCTCCTCATGCACGACACCGGCGACGAGCGCTCCAACCGCATCAACCGCCAGTACACCGAGGAGCTCATCACCCGCCACGTCAGCGGCCGTCTGAAAGTGGCGCCCGAACACACCTCCGACCGCGTGCTCTCCCTCATGCGCAAGCCCTCCTTCCAGCTCTTCTACGACTTCAAGCGCATCTTCGACGACATCAACCGCCGCCACAACCTGCGCCAGCAGATCATCCCCTACTTCATCAGCTCCCATCCCGGCTGCACCGCCGAAGACATGGCCGAGCTCGCCTGTCTGACCAAAGACCTCAACTTCCAGCTCGAGCAGGTGCAGGACTTCACCCCCACGCCCATGACCGTCTCCACCGAGGCCTGGTACACCGGCCTCCACCCCTACACCCTCCAGCCCGTCTTCTCCGCCAAGACACAAAAAGAAAAACTGGCCCAACGCCAGTTCTTCTTCTGGTACAAGCCCGCCGAACGCCAAAACATCATCCGGCTGCTCCGTCAGATGGGCCGCGAAGACCTCATCCGCAAACTCTTCAAATAAGCGACGACATCGCGTCAGCCTTTCTGTGATTTCTGTGATTTCTGTGTGACCTTAAAAAAAAGTCCGTGTGCTTTCCGTGTGGCTATCCGCCGAATCCCCCGCCTTCTGGTGGAGGCCCGCTGTTCTCGTCATCATTCGACCCGCCATTCTGATCAGACCCGCCATTCTGCTGGTTCTGCTGATCCACCTGATCAGAGCCCGGGAATCCTCCTCCCTCAGGTGGAGGGCCGCTGTTCTCATCGTCATTCGAGCTGCCACCCTGTTCGGAGCCGCCTCCATTGTTCTCATCACTCCCATTGCCCCCATTGTTCACATCAGAACCACCCTGCTGAGAGCCAGAGCCGTGAGCCATGGCGTGCTGGCGCACATAGTCGATGTTCTTGTTCAGACGATTGATGAGCTGGGCATAAGCCTGCGTGTCGTCGTTCACCACGGCGAACGAGTTGAGCAGAAGGACAAGCGCGCGGTACTCGGGATAGAGCGCCTCCCTGGCCTTCTTCACCGCCTGAACCTCGGGCGCAGCGTCGTTGCGCGACGTCATCAGCTGACGGAGTTCGCGCTCGATGGCGGCCAGACGCGTCATGGCGCCGGTCAGGCCCAAGGTCGCCGCATCGGTCTGGAGCGACGGGGTGGCATTCCACTCGCCCGTGAACTGCTCAATCTTCGACCACTCCGAAATCATGTTCTCCGTGGGGTCGATGCGGTGCTTGCGCACGAACTCATAAAACCTCGTGGCGGCCTGCTTCTTGTCCGAATCGAAGTCCATCCTCCAGAAGGCATCCACCAGCCCCTTCACGCCATAGACGAGCTGGTCGCCCTCTGTGTCGAGCTTCGAAATGTCTGCCGTCTCCTCAGCCTTCAGTTGCTGGGCATAGACAACGTCCAGCGCCGTGTAGGCCGTGCGCGTGCTCTCTAACTGACGACCGAGCTTGGTGGGGATGGGGTTCTCCACCGTGAAGAACTCGTCGAACTGGTCGAGCGCATACTTCACCACGCTGATGCACACGGCGTTCGTCGTGTTTCGCAGGTTCAATTCCTGCACTAAAACCGGAATATTTTCCATAAGCGTTTTGGTTTAAGTTAAAGAAATAGTTTAGTTATTCTCAAGGCGCCGAAACGCCGAAATGTTAAAATCCGAATGGCATACATGGGGTATGTCGAGCCTCTTTTCATCGTCGGGAACCTTTCCATGGGGTGTGGAATCCTTCTCGTCATCGCTGAGAACCTCTCCATAGGGTGTGAAATCCTTCTCGTCATCGCTGAGAACCTCTCCACGGGGTGTGAAATCCTTCTCAACATCGTCGGGAGCTTCTACATGGGGTGTGACGCCCCTCATCGCTCTACACTTCATCATGCACTTCTGCCACTTCCACAGGCGGAGGCCGTCCGCTATCTTTATGGTTTGACTTGTTTATATTCTTTCGGACTTATCTATTCTGAGGATTCAATCTCGCCCGCAAAGCTACGAAGTTGAATTTCCATTTCCAAGCCTTTCCCCCATCTTTTCCCCATTTTCAACAAAGTTTAACATAAAACCTAATTTTTTTCCTCTTTTTCTTGTTCCGTATGACATTTTTTGCTTATCTTTGCCCCGTGTTTCGAATGAGGCATGACATTTTATTTGCTCAAACCGCTTCTCAAACTTCCACATCAGACAAGCAAAAGAGCATCAACTAACTACCTGTTGGAGTTCGCACCATGAAGTGCGGATTTCCTCATAAGGTAGTTAGGCTGTGGAAGGCCCGAGAAGCGTATGACGGAGGTCTGCACTTTCTTTGTGCCTGCAAGTTTGTGCAACCTCAACGAGAATGAATCTTTTATTATTCACTAACTTAATTATATAATATTATGAGATGTAAAAAAATTTTTTGGAGTTTGCTGACCATCATAATGGTCGCAATGCTGAGTGTTGTTTTTGTTTCATGTAGCAGTGACGATGGCGATGGCGATGATAATGCAGGAGGATCTTCATCGGTATCAGGACTTTACTATTATGAAACTGGCGGTGGCGGTAGAACCGCTTATAATTTTGTGAACAGCAATACTGTAGATGTGTATGGTTCAATGACACAGGATGGGAATGCCACTTGGTTGGGGGAAAAGGGAGAATCGTTTCCGCTACGTAGCGGCTGGTACTATTGGAAAGGCAACAAGCACACCTACAGCTATTACATTGTAGGGGATTTGGTCGTTATTGGCTCGGACAGGTTGATGACAATCAGTGGAAATACGCTTATCTATGATGATTTGGGTGTCGTACTTTATAAATGGAATTAAAAAAATGATTGATTATGAAAAAGAATTTTTTAAGCTTAATGGCCATTCTGATGGTCGCAATCGTGAGTGCATGCTTTGTTTCTTGTAGCAAAGATGACAGCAACAACAATGAAGAATCGAACAACGAAACCTCTATTGTCGGAACATGGAGAAGGGATTTCAGTTGGGGATATATTCTTTTGACTCTGAATCCTGATGGGACAGGACTATTGAGCGAATATGAAAAGGGAAAACTTGAATATTCCGATCCAATATCCTATTACTTCGACAAAGAAAAGGATAAATATATGATTATTGAGCAAGATGGGGAATATACATACATCACTCCAGTTCAATATTACGATAAAACTACATTGGTAGTGATGGAGGACGGGGAAACCAAAACATGGACACGGGTGACAAGCGACAATGGCAACAACAATGAAGAGTCGAACAATTCTGGCTCAATCATAGGGACGTGGCTTGACCAGTGGGGTGAAGGCCCAAGATCTTACACTGCCTACACCTTCTTCGAGAAGGGCAAGGGATTGTATTTTGACAAGGGGAATGGTGCAGAGGCATTCACCTACACATACAATCCCCAATCTCAATCAGTTATCATTGTTTACAGCGAATATGACAAAGATGAGTTGTCAATATCTAAGTCGACATCCAATGGTCTGACCATAGAGGGCGATGAATATAAAAAGACTGAGTTGACGTATGACATGTTGATTCTTGGCGAATGGAATCTGCATGTCGGTGGTATCAATACTGATGGTGAATCCGGCAAAAGCACAAGAGTTGTGTTCACCGCAGACTGGAAAGTTGAAGGAACTGGAACCTATGAAGCAAAAGACTACTACAACTCTGATGCGAGCGATGAATGGTATTATTCATTCTCTGGCCTAAGCGGAAAAGTCAGCGGAACATGGTCTATTACCGATAACCGCCTATCCATCAAAGGTCAGTCACAGATAGCTGGTGAATACATCATTGAAGGACTTGTAGTGAATGGGTGCCGTCTCGTAAGAGCAAGTAATCCCGATGAATATCCTTATCTGACGGGAGGTTGGTGGCATCAGAGAATACCTTCGGGGTGGTAAATACCAAGGCTGCCCCCTTAAAAGGGTGGACTTATGTTTGATGACAGAAAAAAATCACTTCGGGAAGATGCCACTGAATTAGTCAGTGCGTCCTCCCGAAGTTTTTTCTGTATAGAATATTACTCGATTGCTTCATCATTTCATACAGATACGCGGGGCTTTGCACATAGAGTTAGTTCACCTCGTCCTATTTGATGGTGTATAAGTTTGCGGGGGTTATTCAGGTTTGTTGGTCAAGATGCTAATGGTTTCATCGAACTCGGCAAGGATTTTATAATCTCTTGCGTTCTTCGCGGATTCTTTTATGCTCTTCGTCTGCCTGCTCCTGCCACTCGCGCTTCTTGCGGATGGACTCTCGGACTGCGGCGATGATTTCGTCGCGTGTGCGGTTTTTGTAAGCTACTGATACCATAACAATCTATTTTAAATTACTTTTCGCTTGCAAAGGTAAGTATTTCTTCTCAATGAAAAAAGAAATCGGGAAGTTTTTTTGAAAGAAATGGTTGATATCATTTCCTCACCCTCCACAACTGCCAGGAGTTGACGAGGTTGTGCCACAAGGAATAGAATCCGCCGGCTAAGGCCGTGACGGGATTGAGGAAGGTGTAGCCCATCCAGATGGCGAAGACCGTGTTCTTCTGTCCGAGGCTCTGCGTGCCTGCCACCGGTTCCCCATGCTTGCGTCCGATGAGCCGACCCAGCACGAACTGGAGCAGGCAGCAGAGGAAGGAGGCGATGGCGATGCCGACCATGTTCCAGAGGCTCTCCTCGCTGTGCACCAGCGCCTTAACCGACACGCCGATGGCCAACGAAAGGGACACCGCCCAGAGATTGAAAGCTAAGTTGGGCTGGCGCAGGATGAAGGCGTGGAACCGCGGGAACAGATGCCTCACCAGCCATGCCACCACCAAGGGCATGATGAGCAGAGGGAAGACTTTCGCCAGAATGAGCAGGAAGGAAATCTCGAATGTCATGCCAGGCGTCGCACTCTCGTGGAGAAACGGCACCATCGCCGGCACGACCAGCGACACGGCCAGATTGATGAGACATGTGTAGCTGACCACCACGTTGGCATTGCCATGGAGTCGGGTCGTCACCACTGCCGCAGCTGTCGCCGTCGGACAAATCATGCAGATCATCGCGCTCTCCACCACCACCCGGCTCGGCATCTCTGGCATCCACACCACCAGCAAACCCATCGCCACGAAACTCACCACCTGAATGGCGAGCAACTTCAGCATCCATGCCCGGGGCTTCAGCTCGCGAATGCCCATGCGGCAGAAACTGACGAACAGCATGCAGAAGAGGAGGGTCGGCTGCACATAGCTGATAGCCTTGAGCACGACCTCGTGCGTCGCGTCCAACGCCGGAATGCTTACATATATATAATAGGAGGCCGCGCCGACCGCCATCGCTATCGGCAACATCCAGTTTTTTATGAATGTGATGATTTTCATTTCGACGGCAAAGTTACGATTAAGTGAGCACATAATAAAGGAAAAAACAAAGGTTTTTGCTTTTCACTTTCCACTTTTCACCGAAATATGCTACCTTTGCCCCACAAAAAGTCCGCACATGAAGAAAAAGAACGACATCATCATTCCGGAAGGCCTCCACGAAGTCCTGCTCCATGCCTGTTGCGCTCCCTGCTCCTCCGCCATCGTCGAGTGGATGCTCGGGCACGACATCCGTCCGACCATCTTCTACTTCAACCCCAACATCTTCCCCCGCGAGGAGTACGACATCCGCAAGAACGAGAGCAAGCGTCACGCCGACAGCCTCGGCATCCGCTGGATAGACGGCGACTACGACCACGAGGCATGGCTGGAGCAAGTCCGAGGCCTCGAACACGAACCCGAACGCGGTTCCCGATGCCTCCAGTGCTTCCGCGTCCGTCTCACCGCCACCGCTCTCCAAGCCCAGCAACTCGGTCTACCCTACTTCGCCACCACCCTCGCCTCCTCCAGATGGAAAAGCCTCGAGCAAATCAACCAGGCCGGGATGGAAGCGGAAAAGAGCGTGGGAGTTTATTTCTGGCCACAAAATTGGCGCAAAGGAGGATTACAAGACCGTCGTAACCAGCTCCTTCGCGCCTATAACTTCTACAACCAGCAATACTGCGGTTGCGAATTCAGTTTCCGTTCATCACTTTGTTCCTCCGCCGAGGGCGATGTATAAAGCTATGAAGGCTTGCGCACCTTCGTAGAGGTTCATCGCCTGGCTGAGCTGAGCACTCAGCAGACTCTCTTGGGCGGTGAGCACTTCGAGGTAACTTGCCTTTCCGTTGTCCATCAACTCGTGGGTGCCGGTGTATGCCTCATGAAGCACTTCAACCTGACGCGTGTAGTAAACGTGCTTGTCGCGCGCAACCTCACAGTCAGCAATGGCCTCATTCACCTCATTGCCAGCGTTGATGACAGTCTGCATGAACTGGTTACGTACATTCTCCTGAGTCAATTTGCTGGTCTTCAGGTTGGCGGTCAACTTGCCGCGTGCGAAGATGGGCTGGGTGAGCGAAGCAACGGCACTCCACAGAAGGCTTCCGGGATCTGCCACCACGCCGGCGCTATTCGTCCATCCTATCGAACCCGAGAGATTCAAGGATGGGTAGAAAGCCGATTTGGCCTCTTGCACGTTGTAGAAAGCTTCCTCCATCGCATGCTCCGCCATACGAACATCAGGACGGCGTGTGAGCAGTTGGGCTGGAACACCAATGCTGAACTTCAGCGGCAGTTCATAGTCACCCCATTTCCTTCGCTGGATGTGCTGGGGCGTGATGCACAGCAGTTTGCAAAGGCTATTCTCTGCCTCACGGATGCTGCGACGGGTGTCGATAAGCTGGGTCTTCACGTTCAGATAGGAGGACTCCATCTGATTGACCGCCGTCGAGTATTCCTTACCGTTCTCCCAGAGAGCCTTTTCCGTGTCCAAAGAGGCCTTCCAGAGGCTGTCGGTGGAGATGAGGATTTCCATCTGTCGGTCGAGCACCAAAAGCAGGAGGTAGTGTTGCGCCACACTGCTGATGAGGTTCGCACGGACAGCTTCTTCTTGCGCCTGAGCCTGGAGAAGATAGGCCTTCGCCGCACGTTTCTTGCTCGTGATGGAGCCAAACACATCCAAATCCATGCTCATCTGCAATGGCAGATCGTAAGCCTTCGAAGCCGTAGCGTAGTCGAAGCTTGACAACGTGCCGCTCGGTGAGAAGGACAGCGAAGGCAAGTAAGCCAGCTTGGCTGCACGTAAAGAGACCTGGGATTTCTCCACCGCGATGCGGGCGGACTTCAGGTCGGTGTTGCGCACCAGAGCCGAGTCGATAAGTTCCTGAAGCACGGGGTCGGTGAAGAACTCGCGCCATGAGATGTCTGGCAAAACAAGGGCTTCATTGGCTGACACCGTGCTGAGATCACGACCTTCAGCGTCTGTGCCGAACACTCCGGCTGGCACATCGGCTGTCGACTGATATTTGTTGTAGAGGCCACAGCCCGTCAGCGCAAAGCAGGCGACTGTGGCAATGATATAGGCTATTCTTTTCATGATTTATTCTTTTTCTTTATTCTGAACACTCCCTTGGAACTTCTCATGCAACGTCTGGAACACAATGAAGAAGGCAGGCACGACGAACAACAGGGCGATGGTGCCGACTGTCATACCGCCGACGACGCCCATGGCGAGGGCACGGTTACCATTGGCACCGGCGCCACCCTCGATGATGAGCGGAATCATACCTGCAATCATCGTGACAACCGTCATCAGAATCGGGCGCAGACGTTCCTGGCAGGCCTCAAAAGCGGCATCGACAATGCTCAAGCCTTGGGCACGGCGCTCGGAGGCGAACTCTGTGATGAGGATGGCCGTCTTCGCCAACAGACCGATAAGCATGATCACACCTGTCTGAAGATAGATGTTGTTGTCCGAGCCAGGCAGGTTAAACTTCGAGCAGACGTAGGCCATGATGAAGGCACCCATCAGTCCGAATGGCACACTGAGCAGCACAGCCATTGGCGTGAACCATGAGTTGTACAAAGAGGCAAGAATCAGGTAGATGAGTATCGCGCAGATGCAATAGATGAGCGTGGTGGTGTTGGAGTTGGCTGACTCCTCGACTTCGCGCGACATACCGCTATACTCATACGTCGCAGTGGCGGGCATCTCCTGACGGAACACCTCTTCGATGGCCTTGTGAGCCTCACCCTCACTATAGCCGCTGGCGGTCGTGATGCTGGTCGTAATACTCTGGAAGAGATTGAAGTGCTGGATGTTCGACGGACCCACAATCTCCTTGAGCGAGACGAACTGCGAGAGCGGCGACATCTTACCGTCCTTCACCTTCACGAAGATGTTATTGAGCGACGAGGGGTCAAGACGGCTCTCTGGCGTAGCAGCAATCATAATGTAATAGACCTTACCGAACTGGTTGAAGTTGCCAATGTACGAACCGCTACAATAAGTACCCAGCGTGTTGAGCACGGCCTTGGGCGACACACCAGAGCGGTCACACTGCGCAGCGTCAACATCAACCTGATATTTCGGGAAACGCTCTGAGTAGGTGGACATCGCCGAACTGATTTCGGGACGCTCCTCCAGTTTGGCCAGGAAGCGGTCGGTGCGCTTGGCGAACTCCGAAAGGTCGCCGTCGGTGGGGTCTTGTACCACGAGGCTCACGCCATTGCTCGTTCCGTAGCCCGGAATCTGAGGCATCTGGAACGGAATAATCGTCGCATTCTTGATGCTCTTACAAGCCATATAGAAACGATACATGACAAGCTCGACATTGTGGTTCATGCCCTCTCGATCGTCCCAGTTCTTCAGGCGTACACAAAGGAAGGCGTAGCTGGAGCCGTGGCCGGAAATCAAGCCATAACCGCTGGCGAATGCATAGCTCTCCATCTCCGGAATCTCCTTCACCTTTTCCTCCACCTGCTTCACCAATTCTTCGGTCTGCTCCAGGGTATAGCCCTCGGGAGCGCAAATCTCAGCCAAGAAGCAACCCTGGTCTTCCTGTGGAACGAGACCCGACGGCAAGTTCTTCATGAAGAAGACCAAAAGGGCACCGGCCAGCACGAGCAGAATCCATGCCATTGCGGGACGCTTGATGAACTTCTTCACGGCCTTCGAATATTTGTCCAAAATGGCGTTGTAGCTCAGGTCGTAGGCCATCTTCGTGTAGTATGTCAGCGACTTGCGGTTGGGCTTCGCGTCTGATGCCCTCAGCATGAAGGCGCAGAGAGCTGGACAGAGCGTCAGAGCCGACACGCATGAGAGGCCGACCGACGAGGCGATGGTGACACCGAACTGCGTGAAGAACGTGCCCGATGTTCCACCCATGAACGTCACGGGGATAAATACGGCCATAAATACCAAGGTACACGAGACAACTGCCACCGACACCTCGCTCATAGCCTGACGAGTGGCCTCGCGGGCATCGCTCATGCCTCCCTCGACCTTCGCCATGACGGCCTCAACCACCACGATGGCGTCGTCCACCACTGTACCAATGGCCAGCACGAGCGCGAAGAGCGTCAAGATGTTCAACGAGAAGCCCGCCAACGACACGACGGCAAACGTGCCCATCAACGACACGACAATCGAGATGGATGGGATGATAGTGGCCTTGAAGTTCTGCAAGAAGAAGAACACCACGAGAATCACGAGGATGATGGCGATGATGAGCGTCTCCACCACGTTGTGGATGGCTGCGAAGAGGAAGTCGTCCGATGTCTGCATCGTGACGAACTCCAGACCAGCGGGCATCGTCGGTTTCAAGTCGTCCAACATCTTCGTAATGCGGGCGTTCACTTCCGTAGCGTTGGCACCCGGTGACTGGAAAATCATCATCAATGCGCCCGGTGCGCCGTTGATGTTGGAGCTATAGCTGTAGCTCTGTGCACCGATTTCCACGTCGGCCACGTCGCTCAGACGCAACAAGTGGCCGCCATCGGTGGTCTTCAGCACGATGTCGTTGAATTCTTCCACCGACTTCAGCGTGCCCTTATACTCCATCGAGTACTTGTACGTGTTCTTCGACTGCTCGCCAAAAGAACCCGTGGAGGACACAAAGCTCTGAGCATCGATGGCATTCGCGATGTCATTCGGATCCAGGCCGTACTGCGCCATCACGTCGGGCTTCATCCACACGCGCAGGGCGAAAGTGTTACCCAGCGCCATCACCTCGCCGACACCAGTGATGCGTTGCACGCGGGGCTTGAGGTTGATGTCCACCCAGTTCGAGATGAAGTCGTCACTATATTTGCCGTCAGCGCTTCTCACGGCGATGATGCGCAGGATACTGCTCTGCTGTTTCGACACCGAAATACCCACCTTCGTCACGTCGGAAGGCAACTGCGACTCTGCTTTCGCCACACGGTTCTGCACGTTCACCGTCGCCATGTCGGGATCGGTGCCCGCCTCAAAATACACGTCGATGCTCACGTTGCCCGTTGTTGTGGCTTTCGAACTCATGTACATCATGCCTTCCACACCGTTGATGCTCTCCTCCAGAGGCTGGATGACCGACTTCATGATGGTGTTCGGGTCGGCGCCCGTGTAGGTGGTCGTCACACTCACCTGTGGAGGCGCGATGTTCGGGTATTGCTCCACGGGCAACGTCTCCATGCAGATGTAGCCCACCAGCGCAATCACGATACTGATGGCACACGCCATCACATATCTATTAATAAATATATTGTTTTTCATAACTGTCAACTATCAACTGTCAACTAAAAAATCACCTTCTCTCCTTCCTGCACATTGTTCGCTCCAACGGTCACAATCTTGTCGCCAACTTTCAAACCACTCGTCACGATGAAGTCCAGGCCATTGCCAGCGTCCGTCGTCGTCACATCCACAGCCGTAGCCGTGCTGTCGGGTTGAACTTTATACACCTGCTGCTTGTCCAGCAGTTTCACCACCGCCAGCTGCGGAATCACCATCACGTCCTTCTCGTCGAAAGGAAGAACTACCGTACCCTGGATACCCGAGAAGAGCTGTCCATCAGGATTGGGGAACGTAGCCTTGAGAGCGATGGTACCCGTCGTAGCGTTCACAACACCTGTAGCACTGCTGACGCGACCCTTGTGCGGATACTCCGTGCCATTCTTCATCACAAACGTCACATCGGGGAATCCCTTCAATGCCTCTTCAATATTCACACTAAATCCCTCAGCTACAGCCCGTTCGACGATAGACTCCGTCACAGAGAACTCAGCCTCCATCTGCAAGTTGCCGCTCACTGTCGTCAGATACGTCGCCGACGAAACCTGGTCGCCCGTCCTCACCGGAATTTCACCAATGCGGCCCGTTACTGGCGACTTGATCGTGCAGAAGCCCAGATTCACCTTTGCGTTGTTCACCGCCGCCCTGGCCTGAGCCACCGCCGCCTGCGCCTGCTTGTAGGAGTTCTCAGAGTTGTCGAGCATGTACTTGCTCACAATCTTCTTCTCATACAGGTTCTTGTTCGACTCATACTCCAGCTTCGCGCTGTTCTCCGAAGCGATGGCCGCCTGCAGGTTCGCCTCTGCAGACTCCAGATCCAGCTGCGCATTGCGCTGGTCGATGATAAACAGCGTCGTGCCAACCGACACCTGGTCACCCTCCGTCACACAGATGCGCATCAGCTGACCACTCACCTGTGGCGTGATGGTCACATCCTCCTTACCCTTCAGCCTGGCGCTGAACTTGACAGGCACTACAATGTCTGATTTTTTCACTGTCAGCGTCTCGTAAGACGTCTGCTCTTCCTTGGGCATGTCGAGGTTGCACGATGCCAATCCCGCAACCAAACTAAGTCCACACACCCATTTCATGTAAGCTGTTTTTGTCATCTTGTTTTTTATTTGTTAGTTAATTTTCACATTTCGGCGACAAAGATAAACATTTTTCTCCGAATAAATACTAAAAAAACAAAAAAAATTCCCCCACTACCCCCAAAAAGACAGGACACCAAGCATTCCCTGCCCGATGTCCCATCAATTTATACCAACAAAACGATTCGTTTCATATATGGAGCCGAACTATAAGAAGCTATGCGAGCGCTCTTTCGAGCCGCACAATCTCTTGCTTGTATTCCTCGGCCTTGAGGAATTCCATGCGCTTGGCAGCATCCTTCATCATCTTTCGATTGCGCTCGATGGCTCGGCGAATTTCGTCGGACGTCATGGAGTTGTAGATGGTATCAACCTCGGACTCAGCCACTAAGGAAGCATTCTCCTCAATATAGGCAGTTCCAAGATAATCGACAGGCTTGTGCTGGAGAATGGCGATTTGCGCTTTCTGAACCTGAGTGGGCGTGATGCCGTGCTCCTCGTTGTATGCCATCTGCTTCTGGCGACGTCGGTTGGTTTCGTCAATGGTCTGTTGCATAGTCTCGGTGATGGTCTCGGCATACATGATGGCGAGGCCATGCACATTGCGAGCCGCACGGCCAATAATCTGCACAAGCGAACGGTGGTCGCGAAGAAAACCCTGATAATCCGCATCAAGAATGGCGACGAGGGAAACCTCCGGGATGTCAAGACCCTCGCGAAGGAGGTTGATGCCAATGAGCACATCGTAGGTGCCGACACGGAAGTTGTTGATGATGTCCACACGGTCGATGGTGTCGACGTCGGAATGGATGTAGTTGGCTTTGATGCCAACGTCGTTGAAGAAGCGAGAAACCTCCTCGGCCTGACGTTTTGTGGAAGTGATGACGAGAGTGCGCTCCCCTACTTCATTACGCTGATGAATCTCCTCCATGAGGTCGTCCATGAAGTTGAGTTTGGGTCGCACCTCGATGGGCGGATCAAGCAAGCCCGTGGGTCGAATCAACTGCTCTACAATTACTCCTTCAGCACGCTCCAACTCATACTCAGCAGGCGTGGCAGAGACATATATGGTTTGAGGGGTCAGCGACTCAAACTCCTCTAATCGCAAGGGACGGTTGTCCAAGGCTGCGGGCAAGCGGAAGGCATAATCGACGAGATTCTCTTTGCGACGACGATCTCCTCCCCACATCGCCTTCACCTGCGGAATGGACTGATGACTCTCGTCAACAATGAGCAGATAGTCATCTGGGAAGAAGTCGAGCAGGCAATAGGGACGTTCCCCAGCCGACCGCCCGTCGAAATAACGGGAGTAGTTCTCGATGCCCGAGCAATGTCCTGTCTCACGAATCCATTCGAGGTCGTTGGTCACTCGCAATTCTATCTGCTTCGCCTTCTCCATGTCGCCTTTCTCCTCATAGAAAAGGATGCGCTCGTGGAGGTCATCTTCAATGTCGTGGATGGCCTTGATGGTCTGCTCCTTCGTGGTCATGAAAAGGTTGGCTGGATAAATCTTATACTCCTTATAAGAGGTGATGGGATAGAGCGTGTGGATGTCCAACTCCTGTATATCGTCAATTGTATCATCGAAATAACAAATCCTCAGAATCTTCTCATCATAAGCAAGATACACATCCACCGTTTCCCCCTTCACACGAAACTGACCACGTTCCAATTCATCGGCATTGGCCAAATCATTGTTGGTGTAGAGCATGTCCACCAACTTGCGTCGGAGAGTTTCGATAGGCAGGTCTTGATCCACCTGAATGGTGAGAATATTATCGGCATAACTCGTGGGGGCACCCATGCCATATATGCACGAGACCGACGAGACGATGATGACATCCTTACGACCTGAAAGCAGGGACGACACCGCCCCCAAACGTTTGCGATCAAGTTCCTCGTTGATGGCCAGATCCTTCTCAATGTAAGTACCTGTAGAGGGAATATAGGCTTCGGGCTGATAGTAGTCGTAGTAACTCACATAATATTCGACCGCATTGTTGGGAAAGAATCCCTTCATCTCCGTGTAAAGCTGGTGCGCCAAAGTCTTATTGTGGCTGAAGATGAGGGTCGGCTTACCCACGTTCTGGATGACATTGGCCATCGTGAACGTCTTGCCAGAACCCGTCACACCCAAAAGCACCTGTGCAGGCAAACCATCCAGCACCCCCTGTGTGAGTTGCTCGATGGCCTGTGGCTGGTCGCCCGTGGGCTGAAACTTCGATGTGAGTTGAAAATTCATACAGAATCACGATTTTTGGTTGCAAAATTACAACTTCTCTCCGTAATATGCCCTAAAATATCGGTAATAATCCCTAAAAGGGAAGGTTTTTTCTGAACAAAACTTAAATATTCGTGGATTGATGCCCTTTCTTCGGCAAAAAAAGCGTAACTTTGCACGCTGAAATAATCATCAGAATGAGAAAATTATTGTCAATCACATTGATTTCGGCCTTAGTGCTGAGTTCGTGCAACTCCTACAACAAGGTGCTGAAATCAACCGATTTTGATTATAAATACGAAGTAGCCAAGGAGTGCTACATGGCGGGGCAGTACACAAGGTCATACCAGTTGCTGGAAGAGTTGATTCTTCCTCTGAAGGGTTCTGACCGCGGTGAAGAGTCGATGTTCATGCTGAGCATGTGCTATTACAACCTGCGTGACTACGAGACAGCCTCGATGTACCTCGACCGCTACGTCAAGTCCTATCCTAAGGGAAAATATGTGGAGTTAGCACGATACTATAGTGGCAAGGCATCCTACATGCAAAGCCCTGATCCTCGTCTTGACCAGTCACCCACCTACACGGCGCTGAATCAGTTGCAGGATTTTCTTGACCATCACCCCTACTCCGACTTACGCGAAGAGGTCAACGACATGATTTACGAGTTGCAAGACCGCCTGGTGAAGAAGGAGTTCGACAGCGCCAAGCTTTACTACAACTTAGGAAGTTATGTGGGCAACTGCTTCTATGGAGGCAGTAACTACGAAGCTTGCATCATAACAGCAGAGAACGCATTGAAGGCATACCCTTACACCCGTCTGCGCGAAGACCTCTATATGCTCATCCTGCGTAGCCGTTACCAACTGGCACAGCGCAGCGTGGAGTCGAAGATGGAGGATCGCTACCGACAGACCATCGACGAGTATTATGGCTTCAGGAACGAGTTCCCAGAGAGCAAATACATGAAGGAAGCCAACCAAATCTTCCGACACGCCACTTCTAAAGTCAAACTCGATTAAGAAAAAATCAATAAAATCATCATAATCATGGATTTCAAAAAAACAAACGCACCCACTAACACCGTGACACGCAACCTGATGGATTTCAGCCGTGACACCAACAATGTGTATGAAAGCGTGGTCATCATCGCCAAGCGCGCCAACCAGATTGCAGCTGAGATGAAAGAAGAGCTCGGCAAGAAACTGGTAGAATTCGGCTCACACACCGACACGCTGGAAGAAGTGTTCGAGAATGAGGAGCAGATACAGATCTCACGTTATTACGAGCGTCTGCCAAAGCCAACACTCATTGCCACTCAGGAATTCCTCGAGGACAAGATCTACTATCGCAACCCCTCCAAGGAAGCTGACAGAAAACTCTGACGCCCATGATTCAGCGCATACAGACGGTTTATCTGGCATTGGTGCTCATTCTCTCCTTCGTTGGACTCATCTCCAACATCGCCGAATGGACGGTGGCAGATACTGTGGTGGCACACATCAGCAATTTCACCTTTGGTTCCGAAGGACAATTCACGTCTTTGGACTCCACCAGCGGCCCTTGGTGTTTGGGTGTTGTACTCATCATCGTCATGTTCCTGTCAGGCTTGAGCATCCTGCTCTTCCGCAAGCGCATGCGCCAATTGAGACTCACCATCTTCAGCACCATCCTTCTGGTGGGCTATGTGGCGGCCTACGCATTTTTTGTGTATATTTATCAAGGTAAACTTGAAGGAGTGGTTGGGGGTGATTCCATTCCCACCTTACAAATCAAGTTCGTCGCCACCTTCCCCGTACTGAGTATCATCCTCAATTGCCTCGCCATTCAAGGCATTCGCAAAGATGAAGCCTTGGTACGTTCGCTCGACAGAATCAGATAAAAAGAGGCATTTTGCCCTCCTCTCCTTATAATATAATAATGTGTAAGGAGCAAAGAGGAAAAGAAAATGGGGTTTGATGGATTTTTTTTGCTGAAAAGTTTTGTCAGTTCAAGAAAAAGCAGTACCTTTGCACTCGCAATCGGGAAGAAGGTTCCCAACAACGCGGAAATAGCTCAGTTGGTAGAGCACAACCTTGCCAAGGTTGGGGTCGCGAGTTCGAGTCTCGTTTTCCGCTCACCTGCAAGCAAAGCAGGACGTTCTTTGAGTAAGTAGA
>CAJOGQ010000002.1 GCA_905234125.1 uncultured Bacteroidaceae bacterium
AACGGCAACATCACCATCAACTATTACAACTCCGTGGGGCAGCGCATAGACAGTGTGACCACTCAGAACTTCTCGTCCGACAAGTGGTTTAAGACATCCTATTCTGCACCACCAGACTATACGCAGCATCCGGCTCCTGAAGCCGTGGTCAGGGCGATAGAGAAGACGGCAAACAAGGGGCTTTGGTTTGCCAGCACATCGTGGGCGGTGGTCTATCGCGTGTGTCAGATCAAGGGCTATAAGAAAGGCTTCAGCCAGTTTGTGCGCGACGTCAGCACGTGGCCGTTCACGGTGAAACTGCCCTTTGAGTGCAACTTCGATGCTATCCAGAAACCCATGACCAGCGGCAAACTCGACGGCATGCCCGACAGGTGGGGCAACCAAGGGGCACACGAGCAGATGGTGAAGCTGGGCAAGGCTCTGCTGGAAGAACTGGAGAAAGAAGGGCAATAACGGTTCTGAAAACGATTCTGAACATTCGGAAAATGCTTCTGAATGTTCGGAAAACACGCCGAAGGCTCCGACAATTTTTGTCGGGGTCTTTTATTTTTCGTATTTTTGCTGCGCAAAACAGATTAACATAACAACAAAATAATGTCTATGATTCAACAGAAAGTGAGCCTGTTCCAGAACCTGCGGGCAGTGTCCAGCAAGGCGATTGACCTGGAGGAGGTGGTGAGACTGATCCAGTATGACCTGGACGTGACAGAAAAGACGGAGGCGTATCGCCAGATGAAGCGGATCCTCGGGAAGCCGAAGGCGGACGAGGAGGTGAAGGAGCAACGGATGCCGGCGGTGTCGGTGGCGGTGCTCTTCGATGGGATCGGGAGGAAGGCTCCGCATGTGCTGGGAGTGACGGGGCTGGCGCTGTGCGATATTGATCATATCGCAAGTGAAAAGGGAAAAGTGAAAAGTGAAAAATTTGCTACCGCCATCGACGAGGCCTTTGAAAAGGCGAAGGGGGATCCTCACACGCTCATTGCCTACCGCACCATCAGCGACGAGGGACTACGGATTATCTATCGATATGTGCGGGGAAACTCTCAACTCTCAACCCTAAACTCTCAACCATCATTAACCCTCATTCCCTGGAAGGCGGCCTTCCTGAAGGGCAACCAGCACTTTGCGGAGGTGGTGGGGCATGCGTATGATGCGGGGTGCAGTGACTACACGCGGCTGTGTGGGTTGGCGCACGATCCCGATGTGTATGTGAACTGGGAAGCGGAGCCGTTTGTGGTGACGGACGAAGAAGTCTTGGCGGCGAACTTCGACGGGAAGGAGGAGAAGGGGAAGCCCAGGAAGGAGTATCCGGCAGGGACGCATCAGGTGGGCGTGGAGGAGGCATGGCCCAAGGTGGAGCAGACCCTGCAGCGGCGGCAGATGGTCTATGAGAGCGGACACCACCACGACTACGTGATGCACGCGGCGTTCCTCTTCAACCGCTATGGGGTGGATGAGGACGAGCTGCAGGAGTGGGCTGACACGGAGTGGAGCAACTACGATGCCAAGCAACGCAAAGCGACCATCAGGAGCTGCTACAAGAAGACGGAGGAGCATGGCACGTGGCGGCTGAACCGTCAGGGACGGAAGGGAAAGGAGACCTCGATGATCACCCTGCCTGAGATCCGCGAGTGGCTGAAGGGGCATGTGGAGGTCATCTACAACGTGGTGACGGACATGTCGATGTGGCGGCGTCCACAGGATGCGGACTGGCAGCAGTTGGACGAGCGTGTGGTGCGCTCCATGCGCTGCCAGATGGCCTTGGACACGGGCAAGCGTGTGCTGAGGACGGATGTGGAGGATGTGCTCAAGAGCGACTTCGCACGGCTCTACCATCCCGTCAGGGAGTATGTGGAGACACTGCCCCAGTGGGACGGGACAGACCGTGTGGGGGAACTCTGCAGTCACCTCACGGCAGAGGCGGTGCAGCAGCATCAGACACCCGAAGAGGCGCAGGAGCTGCTTCGCTGGGCTTTGCACAAGTGGATGGTGGCGATGGTGGCGACGTGGATGAGCGACAGCATGACCAACCACTCCATCTTCGTGCTCATCGGCGCACAGGGCATCTACAAGACCACCTTCTTCCGCCACCTCCTGCCTCCACCCCTCTGGATGTACTTCTGGGAGAACGCCCACAACTCCTTCTCGTCGAAAGACGACCATCTGGCACTGGCCGAGAACTGCGTGGTGGAGATAGAGGAGATAGACCTGCAGAGTCCACGCGACATCTCCGAACTGAAAGCCTTGGCCACGAGCGAGAAGGTGAAGGAGCGCAGACCCTACGCACGGTTCCGTGAGGAGAAGCACCGCCTGGCCTCGTTCTGCGGGTCGGGCAACCAGGAACGTTTCCTCAGCGACGACACGGGCAACCGGCGATGGCTCTGCTTCAAGGTGAGCCACATTGACGACCCACGGCAGTGGGGAATGGACTATGACCAGCTCTATGCCCAGCTGCGCGACGAGTGGCGACAGGGCTTCCAGCATTGGTTCGACACGGAGGAGCAGCGGCGTGTGGAGCGCCAGAACCAGTGCTTCCGCATCGAGAGCGACGAGGAGCAGCTCATCCGCACCCACCTGCGGCCACCACGTGTGGGCGAGAAGATCACCCTGATGAATGCGGCCAGCATCTGCCAGTGCATCAACGGGGGAATTGTGGGCAGGGGACTGAGCACGAGGAAGGTGAGCTTAGCGATGGGGCGACTCGGATTCAAGAGCATGCACACCAAGGCCGGCAACTTCTTCAAGGTGTTCCAAATACCCGTCAATGAGATACAGCCCTCCCTGGCCATCCCATGCGATGAATCGGAGGAGGAAGGCACGGATGAGCCAACCGTACAGCAAGGCGAATTGCCCTTTTGAGCAGGGAAGGTGAAGGTAGTGAAGGTAGAAATAGTAACTTTTATATAAAGAAAAACATTTAGGCTTAGACTAAATAATTTCCTATAGGGGAAGTTGTGTTTTCTACCTTCACTACCTTCACCGGACAACTGAAAAGCCCCTCGGAAAGAGGCCATTTAACCCATTCAAATCACTCATTTAACTTATCTAAACCACACATTTGCAACTGACTTATGAAAGCAATGACGAAACAGCAGCTGGCCGACCGTGCCGGCGTGACCGTGAGAACCCTGAACAACTGGTGCAAACCGCATCGGCAGACCCTCATCCGCATGGGGGTGAGGCCTAATATGCGGGTGCTGCCCCCGCATGTGGTGAAGTGGATGGTGGAGACATTCTGCATCGAGGTGGAGGAAGGGAATTAAAATGCCTTATCTGACCGAGGGTGCATGAGGCGGAAAATGAGGGGTGAGGGATGTCGTAACTTTGTAGTGTCAATGAAAAGCATTGACGGGGAATTTTTCCTCAATTTCTTAACTCTTTAATTCTACAAAGTTATGAGCGTATTTTACAAGAAGTACCAGAACAAGAACGAGCAGAGCGTCTCGTTCGGCAAGTGGTTCGCTCGTGCCGTGACCTTGGGCAAGACCGTGGATGTGAAAGCCCTGGCCAAGCACATGTCCGAACACAACACGCCCTACTCTGAGGGTGTCATCAGGGGTGTGCTCACCGACATGGTGAACTGCATCCGCGAGCTGGTGCTGGATGGCCGTTCCGTGAAGCTGGAGAACCTTGCCATCTTCTCTGCCGGTATCCAGACCAAGAAGGGTGGTGCCCGCACCTCCGAGGAGTTCAGCACCTCGAAGCACATCATCAGCGTGTACCTGCGTGCCCGTGCCACGGGCAACTTCACACGTGACGAACTCACCAAGGCTGGCAACGTGACCGAACTGCCGAAGAACTTCACCGACTACAAGGAGGAAGAGGAGGACGAGAACACGGGCACTGGCGGTGAGAACACAGGCGAGAACACCGGCACGGGTGGCCAGACCACTGGCGGTCAGACTGAAGGCAATGATGGGCCTCCACCTGAAGGCGGTGGATTTGGAGGATAGTCAGACGGAGCCTGAAGTGAAAAGTGAAAAGTGAAAAGTGAAAAGTGAAAAGTTAAAAATCTAAGTATCCCCCATCCGGGTAGGAAGTAAACAGCTGCCGCAACAGGACAAATAACTTTTATACCGAACTGACGTTAAAAAAAAATTATTTTTATGAAACTATTGAAAGATATGAAAAGGTGGAAAAACATCATTCAGTTCATCATTACAGTGCTTACAGCAATCCTGAGTTCGTTCTTTGTGCAATCGTGTAAAAACCTCTGACGACGATGAGGCGGATTGATCTGATTGTTGTACATTGCTCTGCCACGCGATGTGACCGCCCCTTCACGGTGGAAGCCCTGATCCGATGTCACGACAAGCGCTTCGGATTCACGGGCTACCACTACTACATCACCCGAAATGGACGCACCTACCAGACCAGACATGAGCATCTGGTGGGTGCCCATGCCCGGGGGTATAACCAACACTCGTTGGGGGTGTGCTACGAAGGGGGGCTGGACGAGCGTGGAAATCCTGCCGACACCCGTACAGATCGGCAGAAGAAAGCACTCTTGAAACTGCTCCGACGACTGAAGGAGGCTCATCCCGATGCAAAGATCCTCGGACATCGTGACCTTCCGCATGTAGCCAAGGCCTGTCCCTGCTTCGATGCCGAGACTGAGTACCAGAACCTGTAAAAACATCAGAAATTCTTGCGTCTCCACACCCAAATCAAAAAATAAAGTGGATTTTGATTGGTGGTGTGGGGATTTTGTTTTATCTTTGCAACGGAATTTGGTGATTAACAAACAACTAATAAACTAAACAACAATTATGGCAGATTTATCTAATTTTTCTTTGGAAGGTAAGAACGCCTGGATTACTGGTGCTTCTTATGGTATTGGTTTCAACATCGCTAAGGCTTTTGTGAAGGCTGGTGCGAAGACGATCGTGTTTAACGACATCAACGAGGCTGCTCTGCAACGTGGTCTGGACAACTACAAGGAGGCTGGCATCACGAACGTGAAGGGTTATGTGTGTGACGTAACGGACGAGAAGGCTGTAAAGGCATTGGTGGAGACGATTCACAAGGAGGTGGGTCAGATTGATATTCTCGTGAACAACGCCGGCATCATCAAGCGCATCCCCATGCATGAGATGGCTCGTCAGGAGTTTCAGCAGGTCATCGATGTTGACCTTGTGGCTCCTTTCATCTGTTCCAGCGCTGTGTTGCCTGAAATGATGGAGCGTAAAGAGGGCAAGATCATCAACATCTGCTCGATGATGAGTGAGTTGGGTCGTGAGACGGTGAGTGCCTACGCTGCCGCCAAGGGTGGTCTGAAGATGCTGACCCGCAACATCTGCTCGGAATATGGCGAGTACAACATCCAGTGCAACGGCATTGGCCCTGGCTATATTGCCACTCCTCAGACGGCTCCTCTGCGCGAACGTCAGCCTGATGGTTCTCGTCATCCATTTGATTCCTTCATCTGTGCCAAAACTCCAGCCGGCCGTTGGCTCGATCCTGCTGAGTTGGGTGGACCCGCTGTGTTCCTGGCTTCCCATGCTTCGGATGCTGTGAATGGTCATGTGCTCTACGTGGATGGTGGCATCTTGGCATACATCGGCAAGCAGCCTAAATAGTAGAGGGGCAAGGAGCAAGGGGTAAGGAGCAAGAGGAATGTTATTACCTTATTATAAAGAAGGTGTGATAGAGGCTGGCTGTGACGAGGCTGGTCGGGGATGTTTGGCAGGAAGTGTGTTTGCATCGGCTGTGATTTTGCCGACTGACTATCACAACGACCTGCTGAACGACTCGAAGCAGTTGACAGCTAAGCAAAGATATTTGTTGCGTGATGAAATCGAGCGTGATGCGGTGGCATGGGCATTGGGCATTGTGACGGCAGAAGAGATTGACAAGATGAACATCTTGCGTGCCAGCATCACGGCCATGCACAGAGCCATCGATGGGCTGAAGGTAAAGCCAGAACACTTGATCATCGACGGCAATAAGTTTATGCCCTACAAAAGGGAAGGAACTCTTATTCCCCACACCACCATCGTGAAAGGGGATGGGAAATACCTCTCCATTGCAGCTGCTTCCATCTTGGCAAAGACGTATCGTGATGATTACATGAAAAAATTGCATCAAGAGTTTCCTTTCTATGGATGGGACCACAATGCGGGCTATCCAACCAAGGAACATCGGCAAGGTATTGAAATTCACGGAACTACACCTTACCACAGGATGACATTCAACCTCTTGGGAGCCGTTCAACTCGAACTTCCCTTCGCATGACCCCTCACACAATAGGGAAAAACCCCTTGCAAATAGGAAAAAGCCATTTGCAGGGGGTTATATTTTGCCGTAACTTTGCAGCACAAAACGAAACCCACACGTTGGGCGGAGTTCAAAAAATGAATATCAACTCAAGTATTAACACTTAAAAAAGAATACGATTATGAAGGCTTTAAGAACTACATTCGCAGCAGTCATTCTCTTCATCGGAGCAATGACAGTAAACGCTCAGAGCATGAGCATCGCAGCTATGCGCAGCAATGCACGGTTCTTGACCGATCGCATGGCTTACACCCTCGGTATCCGCGACCCATACCTCATCGACGAGATCTATCGCATCAACTATGACTACATTTGGGGTGTGAACGAGTATCTGGACGATGTAGCACTGGGATACTATTACAACGACTACATGACTGTGGTGGAAGCACGTGACGTGGCTCTCCAAAACCTGTTGGGCTACACCCTCTGGAATCGTCTCATCAACTACACCTACTTCCACCGTCCCATCGTGTTCGCCAATCGTGGCTGGCACTTCTCCATCTACGACTACGACCGTTACGGTGTGAATCGTTTCTACTACCACGCACCACGTCCATTGGTGACCTACGTAGGCGGACACTTCTTCCGTCCGATGGCTCCACGCGGTGGCAGAATCGTGGCTCCAGCTCCTCACGCAGTTCCTCGTGGCGGTGTGGTTCCTCGTCCTGGTGGTGCTCCTGCTCCTGGTGGTGCATATCGTGGTGCAGTGCCTCGCGGTGGTCAGATGAACACGCCCGCCCCACGCATGAACAACAACAACCGCAACATGGGTGGCAACTACAATCATAACTATAATAATAATGTGAATAACAATAACAACAACGTGAACATCAATGTGAACAGCAATGCGAACGCTCACAGCAATCCTGGAATGAATCGTGGCAACGCTAACATGGGTGCTTCCAATATGAATCGTGGCAATGCCAACATGGGTGCTTCCAATATGAATCGTGGCAATGCCAACGCAGGTGCTCCAAACATGAACCGTAGCACTCCCAACATGGGCAACCAGATGCGTAGCGGTAGCAACATGAACAGCTCTTCCCGTCAGCCTCAGACTCGTCCACAGATTCAACAGCAGACTCGCACCAGCGCACCTTCTTTCACCAATGCGTCGATGACCACTCGTAGCAATGCAGGTGCAACGATGAGCAGAGGAGGAGGCGCAACGATGAATCGCGGTGGAGGCGCAACAATGAATCGCGGAGGTGGTCCAGTAGGCCGTGGTGGAGGACGCAGATAAGGTTTTCTCTCTCTTTACATAAGAGAGGATGCATTCGATTTTCTCTCTCTTTCTACTATATATTTTACACTTAATTTTATTGGTTCAGGGCTGTTTTTCGTGAGAAAAGTAGCCCCTTTCTTATTTTTTCACTACCTTTGCACCCAAATTCATAACACTATGACCATAGAAGAGAAACTCATAGCAGGTGTACAGCAAGCCGTGAAGGCATTGTACGACCTCGACGCGACTGCTCAACAGGTGCAGTTGCAGAAGACCCGTGACGAATTTGAAGGACACCTCACCGTGGTGGTGTTCCCCTTTGTGAAAGCAGCCAGAAAGTCACCTGAAATGGTGGGTGAGGAGATAGGAAAATACCTCGTGGAGAATGTGAGTGATGTGGTGGCCAAATACAACGTTGTCAAGGGCTTCCTCAATCTCGTCATCAGCGATGCTCCTTGGATTGACCTGCTCAACCAGATCAACGCCGACCCAAAGTTCGGTTTCCTGCCTGTCACAGAGCAGAGTCCTTTGGTGATGATTGAATACTCATCGCCCAACACCAACAAGCCCCTTCACCTCGGCCACGTGCGCAACAACCTCCTTGGTTCTGCCCTTGCACGCATCGTCGAGGCCAATGGCAACAAGGTGGTGAAGACCAACATCGTCAACGACCGTGGCATCCACATCTGCAAGTCCATGCTCGCATGGCTCAAGTGGGGCAATGGCGAGACTCCTGAATCCTCTGGCAAGAAAGGCGACCACCTCATCGGCGACTACTACGTGGCCTTCGACAAGCATTATCGTGCTGAGTGTGCAGAACTGGCCAAGCAGTACGAAGCTGAGGGCATGAGTGCCGATGACGCCAAGGAGAAAGCCAAGCAGGAGGCTCCCCTCATCAAGGAAGCCCATGAGATGCTTGTCAAATGGGAGCAGAACGACCCTGAGGTGCGCAGTCTCTGGAAGAAGATGAACGAGTGGGTTTATGCCGGATTTGACGAGACCTACAAGATGATGGGCGTAAGCTTCGATAAGATCTATTATGAGTCAGACACCTACCTCGAAGGCAAGGAAAAGGTGATGGAGGGTCTTGAGAAAGGCTTATTCTATCGCCGCGAAGACGGTTCCGTGTGGGCTGACCTCACCAGCGAAGGGCTTGATGAGAAACTATTGTTGAGAAGTGACGGTACATCCGTCTACATGACGCAAGATATCGGCACCGCCAAACTTCGTTTCCAGGACTACCCCATTGACAAGATGATCTACGTGGTGGGCAACGAGCAGAACTACCACTTCCAGGTGCTCTCCATCCTGCTCGACAAACTTGGCTTCAAGTGGGGTAAAGATCTTGTCCACTTCTCATACGGCATGGTGGAACTTCCCAACGGTAAGATGAAGAGCCGTGAAGGCACCGTAGTTGATGCCGACGACCTCATGGCCGCCATGATTGATGATGCTTACGAGGCCAGCAAGGAACGTGTGAAGCAGACTGATATGCCTGAAGAAGAAGCTCGTGAAGTGGCTCGCAAGGTAGGACTCGGAGCCCTCAAGTACTTTATCCTCAAAGTGGATGCACGCAAGAACATGCTCTTCAATCCTGAAGAGTCCATCGACTTCAACGGCAACACAGGTCCTTTCATCCAGTACACTTACGCACGCATCGCCTCTATCCTGAGGAAGGCAAAGGATCAGGGAATCTTGGAGCAAGGTGCAAGTGGCAAGGAGCAAGAACTTTCGTCCAGCGCAGGGGCTGGTCAGCTCTCCACTAAGGAAACAGAGCTTATTCAGAAACTCAGCCAGTTCCCAGTGGCACTTCGTCAGGCAGGCACCGACTACAGTCCCTCTGGCATTTGCAACTACTGCTACGAGCTCACCAAGGCCTTCAACCAGTTCTACCACGACTTCACCATCCTTGGCGAACAAAATGAAGACCTGCGTCAGTTCCGTCTCTCCCTGGCTAAAGCAGTAGCCAAGGTCATCAGTCTCGGCATGGGACTCTTAGGTATCGAGATGCCTGAGAGGATGTAAGCTTTAATTTTCCAACTGTTCGTTGTACTCCAGCTCAGCGTCAACCAATAGTATCAAGGCATCGAGATCGTAGGGTCCCATGCCTTCTTTTTTTGCCTTCTTCTGGATGTGGCGGGCTATCTGCTCTGTGTCCACTTCGATATAGCCGTCGGCATCAGCCTCATCATTGAGGGTGTCGAGGTGTTCGAGCAACACATCGAGGCAGTAGTAGATGTCCTCTTCTGTGAAGCGTTCACGATTCTCCACTCCCATGTAGTTTTGGATGAAGGCAACCTCACGGGCATCCTCTTGGGCACCCTGGAGGATTTCGTCGTCTATGCTGGCCATCAGAGGAGTGCTTGAAGTTTTGCTTCGAGGGTGGGTTTGGGTGCTGCGCCAACCACTTTGTCCACCACTTCGCCGTTCTTCATGAAGACGATGGTGGGGATGTTGCGGATGCCGAACTGTGCTACGAGTTCATCTGCATTTTCCTCGATGTTCACTTTGCCGACGATGACCTGACCTTCATACTGGTCTGCCAGTTGCTGAATCACGGGACCTACCATGCGGCAAGGACCGCACCATGTTGCCCAGAAGTCGAGAACCATTGGCTTGTTCTGTGCCAATACTTCGCTGTAGTTTGAATCATTGATTTCCATCACGTTGTTGTTTTTAGGGTTTATAATGTTAGTTGATACGTACATTGATGCCGACATTCTCGTATTCGCGGATATATCGGTCAAGCGTGCTGGTGAAACGCACCTTGGTGTTGCGTGACATCAGCGAGAGATGATTGCTGTCTGATGTGTGGATATTGAATACCAATTCGGCATCGCCTGGATTTTCACGCACGATTTCTGCCAAGTCTTCCACCATCGTTGAGGTAAGTTGGTCAAGGGGCACGTCTAAGGTGATTTTCTGTATCAGCTTGTCTTTCACCTCTGCCAGGAGTTCTACTGACTTGACATTGACGTTGAACAAGCCCGGCTTGTATCTGTGAGGTTCGACCTTGAGTCGGATGAAGAGGGATGTTCCTTCGACGAAGAAGTTGCGATAGTTCACCCAATCTGTGCCGAACAGCGCCAATTCTCCATTGCCTACAAAATCTTCCATTTTGACGATGCCATAGAGGTTTCCCGTCTTGGTCTCTCCCATGCGGACAGACGTGACGATGCCACCTACTGTTACTTCCTCCATCTTTGAGAGGGATTCCCTGTCTTCCAACTGGTTCATGTGGGTGTTGCACACATAGTTGAGGATGGTTGAATACTCATCTAACGGGTGTGCCGAGAGATAGATGCCCACCAATTCACGCTCTTTGTTCAGGCGTTCGAGGTTGCCCCATGCTACCACATTCTTGGGAATGGGTGGATGACTTACGGTGATGTCCATCCCTCCAAAAAGGGAGGTCTGTGCTTGGAATTTGTCTTGTTGGAAATTGTTGCCATAGCGCACCATCACATCGAGGAAGTTCTCTCCTGAGCGTTGTCCTGGTGCAAAGAAAGCCTCACGGCTGATGTCCTTGAAACTGTCGAAAGCACCTGCAACGATCAGATTCTCAATATTCTTCTTGTTGCATTGCGAGAGGTTCACGCGCTCAAAGAAATCGTAGAAAGAGGTGTATGGGCCATTCTTCTCCCGTTCTTCGATGATGGCTTGTACAGCCGATTCACCCACACCCTTGATGGCTGCCATTCCAAAACGGATATCACCCTCAAAGTTGACAGAGAACTTATGACGCGATTCATTCACATCTGGCCCTAACGTGTTGATGCCCATCTGTTTGCACTCGTCCATCAACTTACGGATTTCCGTGATGTTGTCGAGCGAACGACTCATCACAGCCGCCATGAACTGAGAAGGGAAATTGGCCTTGAAGTAGGCTGTCTGATAAGCCACCCATGAGTAGCAGGTGGCATGGGATTTGTTGAAGGCATAAGAGGCGAATTTCTCCCAGTCACTCCAGATTTTATCCAGTATTTTGGGGTCATGCCCATTCTTCTTTCCACCTTCGATGAACTTGGGCTTCATGGCATCAACGATGTCCTTCTTTTTCTTACCCATTGCCTTACGGAGTGCATCACTCTCACCTCGAGTGAAGTCAGCCAACTGACGTGACAACAACATCACCTGCTCCTGATAGACCGTGATTCCGTACGTGTCCTTCAGGTACTTCTCCATGCAGGGGATATCGTAGGTGATTTCCTTTCTGCCCTGCTTTCTGTCGATGAAATCAGGGATGTAGTCCATAGGGCCAGGACGATAAAGCGCATTCATGGCAATCAGATCCTCGAAGACGGTAGGTTGCAATTCACGAAGATATTTCTGCATGCCAGCAGACTCAAACTGGAACGTGCCAATCGTGCGACCATCACAATAGAGTTGATAAGTGGCAGGGTCAGTGATGTCGAAGAGGTCAACATCAACGTCTATACCCAAACTCTCCTTCACATTTTCCACAGCCTCCTTGAGTTGAGAGAGCGTCTTCAGCCCCAAGAAGTCCATCTTGATGAGTCCTGTCTCTTCAATCACGTGTCCGTCATACTGCGTACACCTTACTTTTTCGCCTGTATCCTTATCATCAGCCGTACTCACAGGTACCCAATCATCGATGGCATCACGACAGATGATGGTGCCACAAGCATGCACACCCGTGCTGCGCACATTGTTTTCCAACATCTGGGCGAAGCGCATCGTATCTCTCAACAAGGGGTCAGGCGAAGTGGCCGCCTCCTTCAGTTCGGGTACACACTCTATGGCATTGGGGATGGACATCTTTTTGCCCGTTGGCAATTTGTCAGGGATGGCTTTACACAACGCATTCGCTGTGGCCAAAGGCACTTTCTGCACACGTGCCACATCCTTGATGGCACTTTTGGTGGCCATCGTGCCATAAGTAATAATATGTGCCACCTTCTCGGCTCCATATTTCTCCGTGACCCATTGCAACACCTTGCCACGTCCATCATCATCGAAATCCGTATCAATATCGGGGAGGGAGATACGGTCAGGATTGAGGAAACGCTCAAACAGCAAGTCATATTTGATGGGGTCTATCTTCGTTATGCCTAAGCAATAAGCCACAGCGCTGCCTGCTGCTGAACCACGTCCTGGTCCAACCCAAACGCCCAATTCCTTACGGGCAGAATTGATGAAGTCCTGCACAATGAGGAAGTAACCTGGGAAACCCATCGTCTTCATCACGTGCAACTCAAAGTCAAGCAGGGTCTTCACATTTTCTGGGATAGGGTCACCATAGAGCCGTTTCGCACCTTCGTATGTGATGGCTTTCAGATAGTCGGCCTCGAACTTGATGCGATACAATTTGTCGATGCCCCCCAATTTCTTAATCTTCTTCTCGGCTTCCTCCTGCGACAGCACCACATTGCCATTCTCATCGCGAGTGAACTCGTTGAAGATGTCCTCATCGGTAAATTTCCTTCGCCACTCCTCTTCCGTTCCAAACTCCTCTGGAATGGCGAAGAAGGGCATGATGGGTGCATGGTCAATGCTGTAGGTTTCCACCTTATCAAGAATCTCCAGCGTATTGCTCAAGGCTTCAGGGATGTCCTTGAACACCTCATTCATCTCCTCCTTCGTCTTGAACCACTCCTGTTTGCTGTAGAGCATGCGATTGGGGTCATCCAGATCCTTGCCAGTGGAAAGGCAAAGCAAACGGTCGTGTGCCTCTGCATTTTCCTCGTCAACAAAATGGGTGTCGTTCGTGCAGATCAGTTTCACCCCATGCTTGCGAGCCAACTCTATCAGAGTCGGTTCGATGGCCTTCTGCTCCTTATACACATCACGATTAGCACGTTGCATGGGGTCTTTTACCTCATGGCGCATCAGTTCGATGTAGAAATCATCACCAAAGAGTCCTTTGAACCATTCGATGGATTTCTCAGCTTCCTCTATCTGACCATTGGCGACATAACGGGGGATTTCACCAGCCAAGCAGGCTGACGAGACAATCAGACCTTCGTGGTGCTTCTCGATGGACTTGTGGTCAGTACGAGGACGATGGTAGTAACCATCTACCCACGCCTCGCTGACAATCTTGATCAGATTGTGATAGCCCACTTCGTTCTTGGCCAGCAGAATCAAGTGCCATCCGCTTTTGTCAAGCGCATTGTTTTCTTTCGAATGAAGGTCACGACGTGCACAATACACTTCACACCCAAAGATTGGCTTGAATTTCTCCTCATCCGACTTCTTGCTGTTCACTTTGTTGCAATAGTTGAAGAATTCTTTGATGCCAAACATATTGCCATGATCAGTCACAGCCATGCCACGCATTCCGTTTTTGATGGCCTTCTCCACCAATGCCGGAATGGCAGCCTGTCCGTCGAGGATGCTATACTGAGTATGAACGTGCAAGTGTACGAAATCTTCCATTCTTTTCTATTTTGGTGCAAAGATAATCATTTTTTTGATTTCTTTTGTTGTTTAATGCTCGTTTTTGCCTAACTTTGCATGAAATTCGTAAGAAAAAAGCAAGTTATGCCACAAGCGTTGACTCAAACCCAAACTCAAAAGATGGAGCAACAGCTCCGTCTTTCGCAACAGCAACTTCAACTAGTCAAACTGTTGGAGATGCCTATTGCTGAGTTTGAGCAACAGGTGAAGAAAGAATTGATGGAGAATCCGGCATTGGAAGAAGGGATGCCCGAAGAGCCTGAGAATGAGAAGGATGTTGATGCCATCGATGGAAGCGACATCAACGACACAGGCGAAGACCCTTACAGCGATGATGAAAGTGGAACATTGACTGACCTTACGGCCTACAGCGATGATGATTTGCCCATCTACACAGCTAATAATGGGTCGGAAGAACGAAAAGACCTTCCATTGGGCGACAATGGCTCTTTCATTGAGTATTTAGAGTCGCAGATGATGAATTACAACTTGAGCGAAGATGAGGAGAAAATCTTGAAATATTTGATAGGCTCATTGGACAATCGTGGCTTTATAGACCGTTCTCTCTCTACATTGACCGACGAGTTGGCATTCCAGGAATATCTGTATGTGTCGGAGAAGGAGGTGGAACGGGTTTTGCGAATCTTGCAGAGTTTTGACCCTGCCGGCATTGGCGCACGCTCCACACAGGAGTGTCTCTTGTTGCAGATAGACCGCCAACTGAACAATGAAGAGGAACCCATATCAGAACTGAAAGAGAAGATCTTGCGATTGGAACGGAATATCATCGCCAACCACTACGACCTTTTCATCAACAAGAACAAGGAACGGTTGAAGAATAAACTGGGCATTTCGGCCATGCAGGTGGATGCGCTTTTCGATGACATCAAGAAACTGAATGTCAATCCTGGTTTTGCCTTGAGCGAATCATCGTCAGACCGAGTACAGACCAGAATACCTGATTTCATCATAGAGACCGACCCTGAAGGGGATATCCAAATGAGGTTGAACAGTGGTGAGGTGCCAAGATTGTATGTCGGCAAGGATTATCTCAATCAGTTGAAGGCCTATCAGACACATCCCAACAAGATGACCCGTAGCGAGAAGGAGGGGATGCTCTATACCCGTCAGAAGATTGAGTCGGCACAGATGTTCATTGAATCGGTGAAGCAACGTCGTCGAACTCTTTATGAAACGATGAAAGCCATCATTGACCTGCAACATACGTTCTTCCTCACGAAAGATGAGGATGACAAGGTGCGTCTTGTTTTGGAGGATGTGGCAAAGAAGACTGGATATGATGTTTCAACGATCTCACGTGTCTGCAATTCAAAATGTGCGTTGTTGGATGGGCACATCTATCCGTTGTCTGATTTCTTCAAATTGACCCGCAAGAACGCGTCAGGCGAAGAGATTGATGGGCATCAGGTGAAAACGATGTTGGAAGAGATTGTCAACGGGGAGAACAAGATGAATCCGTACACGGATGACCAGATTGTGGAACAGATGAAACTGCGAGGTGTGACATTAGCCCGTCGCACCATCGCAAAGTACAGAATAGAGTTGGGCATTCCACCTGTGGGGAGCCGACGTGGGTAAATTGTATAGAAAAAGATGGACAATAAAAGACTGATACGAACAGCAAAAGTGATTTCTTCCCTTTTCATGCCCTTGTACGCCCCCATCTGGGTGTTCGTAGGGCTGTTTCTGTTCAGTTACCTGCAGATGTTGCCCTGGGGCTACAAATTGTTCATTTTGGTGCTGGTGTATTTGTTCACCATCTTTATTCCCACTATGGGTATCACGACCTTCCGTTTATTCAAGAAGTGGACGCACCTCGAGCTGAGTCATCGTGAACACCGTCACCTGCCCTACGTCGTCACTTTGTTTAGCTATGGTGCCTGTCTGGTGATTATGACGAAGATGAACACAGCCATGTTCTTCAGGGGCATCGTGATGGCTGCACTCATCTCACAAATCATCTGTGTCACCATCAATGCGTGGTGGAAAGTGAGCACCCACATGGTGGGCATGGGTGGCTTGGTGGGAGCACTCAATGCGTTCAGTATCTTGTTCTTCTACAACCCCGTTTGGCCTTTCTGCGCCTTACTGCTGTTGTCGGGGGCATTAGGTACCAGTCGCATCATTCTTCGACAGCATAGTCTTGCGCAAGTGCTGGTGGGCTTTGCCATCGGCTATGTGTGTGCCATGACTTTCATCCTAATAATATAAAAGTATATGAAACCAATTGTTTCCATCATTATGGGCAGTACGTCCGACCTTCCAGTTATGGAGAAGGCTGCCAAGTTTTTTGATGAAATGGAGATTCCATTCGAAATCAACGCATTGTCGGCACATCGCACTCCTGATGCTGTTGAGGCTTTTGCTAAAGGAGCCAAGGAACGTGGCATCAAGGTGATCATTGCAGGTGCAGGTATGGCAGCTGCACTTCCAGGTGTGATTGCCGCCAGCACTACATTGCCTGTCATTGGTGTACCCGTGAAGGGTAGTGTGTTGGATGGTGTGGATGCCGTCTATTCCATGTTGCAGATGCCTCCAGGCATTCCTGTGGCAACAGTTGCCATCAATGGTGCCCTCAATGCAGGCATCTTGGCTGTGCAGATGTTGGCACTCTCCGATGAGGCGCTGGCAGAGAAGTTTGCTGCCTACAAAAACGGACTTCGCCAGAAGATTGAGAAGGCAAATGCCGAACTGAAGGAGGTGAAGTTTGCTTATAAATGTAACTGATTCATTGATTTTATGAGTTATCAGAGAAGAAGAACGACAGACGTGAACGTGGGAGGCGTGATGATTGGAAGCCATTACCCCATCCGTGTGCAGTCGATGGCCAATACCTCCACGATGGACACAGAGGGTTCTGTGGCACAAGCCAAGCGCATCATCGATGCAGGTGGTGAACTTGTGCGTTTCACCACCCAAGGTCAACGTGAGGCACTCAATATGCGCAACATCAGCGATGCCCTACGTGCTGATGGTTACACAGCCCCATTGGTGGCAGATGTTCACTTCAATGCCACTGTGGCTGACACCGCTGCCACCATCTGCGAGAAGGTGCGCATCAATCCAGGCAACTATGTAGACCCTGCCCGCACGTTCAAGAAGTTGGAATATACCGATGCCGAGTATGCTGATGAAATCAAGAAGATTGACGAACGCTTCGTTCCCTTCCTCAACATCTGCAAGGAGCATCACACAGCCATCCGCATCGGCGTGAATCATGGATCGCTGAGCGACCGCATCATGTCCCGTTATGGTGACACACCTGCTGGTATGGTGGAGTCGTGCATGGAATTTCTGCGCATTTGTGTTCGTGAGCATTTCCCCGATGTGGTCATCTCCATCAAGGCGAGCAACACGGTGGTGATGGTGACGACAGTTCGCCTGTTGGTGGCTGAGATGGAGAAGGAAGGAATGGCTTTCCCCTTGCATTTGGGCGTGACTGAAGCAGGAGAGGGTGAAGACGGACGCATCAAGAGTGCTGTGGGTATTGGTGCTTTGCTTTGCGAAGGCATAGGTGACACCATCCGTGTGTCCCTGTCAGAAGCTCCAGAACGCGAGATTCCTGTAGCCAAGAAACTGGTTGATTCCATTGAGGAATGTGCCCAGTTGAGAGCACAGGCCAAAGCTTCGATTGCCAACGATACGGTGACCATCGAGTTCCATGAGAAGAATTGGGAGGACTTGCAACTGAAAGCCGCCATGACGGTAGGTGCTCTGTTCATCGACCAACTTGCTCATCAACTCGTCATCAAGAATGAAGGCTTCGCTGAGGAGAAACTGACGGAGCTGGCAGATGGCATCCTGCAAGCCACACGCATCAAGTTCACCAAGACGGAATACATCAGTTGTCCTGGTTGTGGACGTACCCTCTACAATTTGGAGGAGACCATTGCCAAGATTCGTTCTGCTGTGAGCGAGCGTGCCAAGACTGACAAGCGTTTCGCCACCCTGAAGATTGGCATCATGGGATGCATCGTGAATGGGCCTGGCGAGATGGCTGATGCCGACTACGGCTATGTGGGTGCTGGAGTGGGCAAGGTGTCGCTCTACAAGCAGAAGACTTGTATCGAGAAGAATATTCCAGAGGCAGAAGCTGTAGAACGGCTGATGCAATTTATAGAGAATGATTTGAATTGTTAAATATAAAAATGTGAAATGTATGTTTAGTATTAGTTCATTAGCTGTGGCATATATTAGTATCGGTGTGTTAGTTGTAGTGCTTGGCTTGTTTATTGGGCTGACGTACAACAGTTTGGTGCAGTTGCGCAACAAGGTGAAGGAAGCCTTTTCCACGATGGATGTCTATCTGAAGAAGCGTTTCGACCTCATTCCTAATCTTGTGGATGTCGTGAAAGGTTATGCCAAGCATGAGGCAGACACATTGCAGGAAGTGACCAAGATGCGTACTGCCACCCAAAAAGGTGACTTGAACTCCACCATCGACAGCGAAATGAAGATTGGCGACGCACTCCAGTCTTTGTTGGTGGTCGTGGAGAAATATCCTGACCTGAAGGCCAACACCAACTTCTTGGATTTGCAGGAAAGGCTTTCCAAGATGGAAGAGGAGATTGCTTTCTCTCGTCGCTACTATAATGGAAGCGTGAGGCAGTATAATGATAGTTGTCAGATGTTCCCCCTCAACCTCGTCGCTGGCTTGTTTGGGTTCAAGCCATACGCGATGTTTTCCGTTGAGCATGAAGAGGAACGCAAAGTTGTCAACGTAAACCTATAATGAAATGAAGAAATACAGGTTCTTATGGCTATTCGTGCTCTTTGCTGTCACGTTGGTGGCAAGAGCAGACAGAGGCGGGTTCTATTACAAGAACTTCCGCGTTACTGCCATTGTGCACCAAGACAATGTCTGGGAGGTCACAGAAACCATCGACGTGTTCTTTGAGGAACCACGTCATGGAATCTATCGTTACATTCCTATCACCTTCTCCTTGCAACATGATGTATCGCAAGACCCAGGCAACGAGCCCAAAGTGATTCAGGGGCAGGTGGTGCAGGACTGGCATACGTTTAAGTACAGAAGCGAGGTGGAGGACATCAGCGTGGAAGGCGGTGACTTCACCACAGAAGACAGCAACAGCGAGTTTGAGGTCATCCGCATTGGTAGTGAATGGCATGAAATCGAAGGTGACAAGCGTTACATCATTCACTACAAATATGTCTATCGCGATGACCGTCGTCCCAACTATGATTATCTCTTCCACACCATCTTGGGCACCGATTTCAACGAGCGCATCGAAAACTTCTCCTTCCGCATCGAGTTCGAGAAGCCCCTGCCTGCTGATATCAAGCAACGCTTGGAAGTGTATAGTGGCGCATACGGCAACACTATCAATGGAGTGGAAAACCTTGTTGTCAAGACTAACACGAGTGTCATCACGGGTAGGGCTACCAACATTCCTCCCAATCATGGCATCACGCTTTACGCCAAACTGCCTGAAGGCTACTACGAAGGCGAACTGTCTGTCAACTACGTGCTTCACTACATCTGCTTTGGCCTCTCCATCATGCTGATTCTGCTGATTGTCTTCTATCTGTTCAAGACGAAGTCGAAGAAGCCGGTCAAGGTGATTGAGTTCTATCCTCCTGATGGCATCAGCAGCGCTGAGGTGGGCACCATCATCGACGATAGTGTGGATCAGATTGATATGGCTTCCTTGATTCCTTGGCTTGCAGGACAGGGATATATCAGCATCGAAGAGAAGGAGAAGGGTGAGAAGCTGAAAAGGACAGAGGTGGTGCTGACAAAGCTGAAGGATCTGCCCAAGGATGCACCTCCTTATCAGAAAAAGATGATGGAACTCCTCTTCAAGGGCAACCAGACGGCCAATCTGAGCCACATGGCGGAAAGCCCTTCCACAGTGGAGAAATTCAAATCCTCCCTGAAGGATTCATTCAAGGGCGACAGGACTCTTTCTTCTTACGAGATGCCTGTCTTCCTCTATCCGCTATTGATTCTGACCACCACGATCATGTTTGGTACAAATTCTGTGCTGGAGACCTTCGATGTGGATGAGGGAATCTGGGCCTTCGTGATATGGTGCATTCCATTCACCGTGGGTACATTCCTGCGTTTGTTCGACAGCGACAAGGACATCTTCAGCAGTACGTGGAAAAAGGTGCTTGCCTTCGTGGTGAAGGCTTTGGTGATGGGATTGATGTGTATTATCTACATCACAACCATCCGTGAATATGGCGCTCCCATGAACAACATCATTTCGATCGTCATGTTTGTGGTGTGCTTCCTGTTGGGTGAAGCCATCGGACGCTTCAATGTCGATACGGACTATCGTGTACAGATGGCAGGACGCCTGCTGGGTTTCAAGGAGTTCATCAAGACAGCAGAGAAGTCGCGATTGGAGGCCTTGCAGCAGGACGACCCTGAATACTTCTACAAGATACTGCCTTACGCGATGGTATTTGGTCTTGGCACCAAATGGGCTAAACTCTTCAAGGACATTGAGGTGAAACAACCAGAGTGGTACAAGACCATCACGCCACTTGATGGTTACCAGTTGACTTCCCACATGACCAGTAGCCTCTATTCATCCACCAGCAATGCCATTCAGACCGTCAGCCACGATAGTTCCTCCAGCGGTGGAGACTTTGGTGGTGGAGGTGGCTTCTCTGGTGGTGGCGGAGGAGGCGGAGGAGGTGGCTCCTGGTAATTTCTTGCCCCTTGCTCCTTGCCCCTAACTACTAAAAAAGGAACATGAAACTACTGATTGACATCGGCAACACTTCTGCCAAGCTGGCAGTGATGGATGACGGCATCTTACATTATGAACGGCGTCATGAGTCGTGGAGCGATACGTTTTCACGGCTCATGAGCCAGTATCCCATTTCCGATGTGCGTCTGTCCACGGTGGCAGGTGAAGATGCTGAACTGAACGAGGCTTTGGCACAGTTGAATGTGCCTGTCCGTTGGCTCTCTGCTGCTGTTCCTTGTCCTGTCAAGCCCATCGCCAATGTGCCTCTTGGTTTAGGAGCCGATCGATGGGCGGCTGATATAGGTGCCATCGTCCAAGACCCTGACCACACCCTGCTTGTCATCGATGCAGGCACTTGCCTCACCTACGATGTCATTGCTCGTGAGGGAGCGTACTTGGGAGGTGCCATCTCGCCTGGCGTACAACTGCGACTCAACGCCATGCATGAGCACACAGCCTTGTTGCCTCAAATCGAGGCTGAGCAGGAGGCTGTGCTGTTGGGGTACGACACACGCACCCACATGCTCTCTGCTGCTGTCAATGGCACACGTTTCGAGATAGAAGGGTACATCAGGCAGTTGTTGGGCATGTATCCAGACCTGCATGTCTTCATCACAGGAGGCAACACCTTCCAATTCTCAGAAGACATCACCTGTCCCATCACCCACGACCCCTATCTGGTCTTTCGTGGCCTTAGTGCCATCTAACCTGTCAACTCTCAACTGTCAACTATCCCCTCTCCTTTCCCCCACAATCATGATGACTTCGTCCTTCAACTCATCAGGCAGTTCTACTGCACGCAGTTGAAGGGAACGAACCCATCCTGCCACTTCGTCCTCTCTCATCGTGTAGAGCACTTCGCGAAATTCTTCGATTTCCTCCGACGAATACATATCGCTTTCCTTCCCACGAAAGCGGTCAAGTTCCTCATCATTATAATATTCTATCTGTTTGCTGATAGCCGCCAACAGACTTTCCTTCTCACAGGTTTCGTGTTGGCCACAGCACTCCATGTCCTCCACCTGCTTGATGGAAGGCAATTCCGTAATCTCTCCCCTTTTCAGTTGCCCTTTCAGCTTCCGTTCACGCATCCAGCCTGCCACGAAAGCCAAAGCACCCAAAAGGACAAGTCCAAGAATCAGATAAGACATGGGATTTCAAAACTGATAGTTGAAAGTTGAGAGCTGGGAGTTGAGGGTTGGGGGTTGAAGGTTGGGAGGTCAAAACCAACGGCTTTCAAGTCCTTCCAATAGAAAGGATAGGATTTGGACACCACCTGAGGATTGTTGATGATGATGCTCCCCCGTTTCAAAGCCACAGGCGCAAAAGCCATTGCCATACGATGATCCTCGTAAGTGTCGATGCACTCCTCTTGCTCCTCGCCCCCTGCTCCTTGCTCCTTCACTCCATCCCATATCAGTTCACTGTCATTCCTGTCTTCCAAACGGAATCCCAACTTGGCGAGTTCCCGTTTCAAAGCCTCTATGCGGTCTGTTTCCTTGATTTTCAGGCTCTGCAGACCTGTGAAATGGAAGGGCATACCCAGCATGCAACAAGTCACCACAAACGTCTGTGCCAAGTCGGGCATATCCACAAAGTCCTCATCCAATCGCTCCACACATTGGCCATTCTTCCTCAACACCACATCTTCACCCCGATATTCCGTGCTCACGCCCAAGCGTTCAAACACTTTCGCCCCACGGCTGTCGCCTTGCAGACTCTCTGCAAACAAGCCATGCAACACCACCTCAGCATCCTCATTCGGAGCCAAAGCCACCACCTCATACCAATAGCTGGCAGCGCTCCAGTCGCTCTCCACCCGAAAATCGCAGGGCTGGTAACGAACAGGCTCCACCACGATGGTCTGTGCATCAGTCCACCCCGCCTTCGCACCAAAAATACGCATCATCGACAACGTCATATCGATGTATGGCCGGCTCACCACTTCCCCCGTCAGCTTCAGCGTCAGTCCCTTTTTCAGTCGAGGGGCAATCAGCAGCAACGCAGAGATAAATTGTGAACTGACATTGCCAGCCAGCTCCACTTCTCCACCCTCCATCTGAGGCACACCCGTGATGCGCAAAGGAGGAAACCCTTCTTTCTCCACATACTCCACCTGCGCGCCCAGCGTTCGCAGCGCCTCCACCAAGATGCCAATAGGCCTTTGCTTCATGCGTTCACTGCCCGTGATGGTCTGCGTGCCCTCCAGCACCGCCAGCATAGCCGTCGAGAAACGCATGGCCGTGCCAGCCGCACCAATGTCAATCGTTTCAAAATTCTTCTGCATCCGCTTCGCCATCCACATCGCCATCACCTTCGTATCGTCACAGATACTCACATTCGCCAAAGTCGAATCTCCCTCAGTCAACGAACCGATAGCCAATGCCCTATTGCTGATGCTCTTCGACGGAGGAAGATTTACTTCACCCTTGATCTCCTTGGGTGCAATCACTTTCATCTGTTCCATATCAATTGATTTTTGAATTAATTTTGGGCAAAGGTAGTGAAAAACTAAACACAAAACACTAAAAACCGCTATTTTCTTGCTTTTTTTACATACCTTTGCAGCGAAAAAGAAAATAAAGAAGTATAGAATGGCAAACAAGATAGAGACATTGCATTTCCGTTCGGATGCGTTCAGCACAGACTTCAAGCGAGAGTTGTCCTACGATGTCTTGGGACGAGACATCCTGAACTGTGCGGAGAATCATGCATCCAAGCGTGGGTTCGGATTCAGCGACCTGCTCAAAGTCAACCACTCGTGGGTGCTTTCGCGTCTGTCGATAGAGATGCGTCAGATGCCGCCCATCTATAGCAATTACCACATCGACACATGGATTGAGAATGTCTATCGCATGTTCACCAACCGTAACTTCTGCATCAGGAACGATGACGGCGAGGTGTATGGCTATGCACGGAGCATCTGGGCAATGATTGACAACACGACTCGTCAGCCCCTCGACCTCGTGTCCATCTACGGCGAGGAGTTCCAGCAGTGGCTCGGCCCAGAGATTCCCTGCGAGATGGACACCCACACCCGTCTGCGTCCGCTCACCGATGTGGAGCCTGTGATGCAGATTGAAGCCCGCTACAGCGACCTCGACTGCAACGGCCACTTCAACAGCATCAAGTACATCTCGCACATCCTCGACCTCTTCTCGAAGGACTTCTATACCGACCACCGCATCCGCCGTGCCGAGATAGCCTATGTGGCTGAGGCCTATTATGGCGACGAACTCTCGTTCTTCCTGAAGGAGCAGGAGCCCTTGCACTATCAGGTGGAAATCCGCAAGCACTTCAGCTCCGACGGTCGTGGCGAGACCATTGCCCGTTGCCTCATGGTGTTTGAATAGCGAGGTCTGATGTGAGGTGTTTGCCAAGAATTCGCCACTTGTGGCGCAGTCTTTATAGTCGTAAAACGCGACAGCACCCTCCCAAATTGGGTGAATGCCCCTACCTTTGTTTATACTTTTAACTGATGGTTAGAAGCAGTACCCTGAATCAGGGGAGTGCTTTTGCCACAGCGTGACAATTGGGATGTATACCACAAAAGTGATCAAGGTCAGAAACGGGTGACTCAGAAGCCTGAAAAAATTTCAAGGTTGACGAGCCGGTACCCCTAAGGCTTTGAGCCAGTAGCTCAAAGGCGTTGAGGCTCCGGCACGATGTCGTTGAGGCTGTGGCTCGTCCATTAAGTACTTATGGTTATCTGTTTCTTAGCTTCGTCTAACAAGGTGAAGAGTTCCTCCTGTGTTTCGGCACGGAGAATCTTGATGCGAGTTTGACGGAAATTGGGGATGCTTTTGAAGAGGGGACTGTTGGCTAAGTGACGGCGCACATGGATGATGCCTCCCAATTCCGTGCGCTTGCGTTCCTTAAGGGCATTGTCCTCACGGAGGGAATAGGCTACGCTGTTGCGCACCTGACGTTTGAGCACATCCATCTTCCAGTCGAGGGTCATGGTGTCGTCGTGATGCCCTGTATCGAGATAGGTGCGCACATCCTTGAAGAGCCAGGGCTGTCCGAAGGTGGCACGTCCAATCATGACTGCATCAACTCCATAGCGTTCAAAGGCATCGGCAGTCTGTTCAGCCGTGCAGATGTCGCCATTTCCGATGATGGGGATGTGCATGCGTGGATTTTGTTTCACGGCACCAATGAGCGTCCAGTCAGCTGTGCCCTGATACATCTGGCTACGTGTCCTGCCATGAATGGTGAGTGCCTCAATGCCACAATCCTGAAGACGTTCGGCAAGTTCGACAATGAAAGGCTTCCCTTCTTGTACGGGCATCCACTCGGAGGGCATGTCATATAATGTAGGCACATCCCAGCCCAATCGTGTCTTCACGGTGACAGGCATCTTGACGGCCTTGACCACTTCGCGGGTGATGTCGAGCATGAGTTGGGGGGTGCGCAACATGCCGGCACCAGCACCTTTGCCTGCCACTTTTTTCACAGGACAGCCGAAGTTGATGTCGAGGATGTCGGGCTTCGCCTCACTCTCCACGATGCGTGCCGCCTCCACCATGCTCTCCACATCGCGTCCGTAGATTTGGATGGCAACAGGTCGTTCGCGGTCATCCACCCGAATCTTCTCCAACGAGCGGTTGACACTGCGGATGAGGGCATCGGCGCTGACAAATTCGGAATAGACCATGCTGGCTCCGAATTCCTTGCAGAGAAGCCTAAAAGCCTGATCTGTCACGTCCTCCATGGGCGCCAACAGAACAGGCTTATCTCCAAGATTGATGTCGCGAATCCTCACTTTAATTGAAGTGTCAACTATCTATTAGTTATGCTTCTGAAAATTCGCTCTTACCTACGCCACAAAGTGGGCACTCAAAATCGTCTGGGAGGTCTTCAAACGCTGTACCAGGCTCGATGCCTCCTTCTGGATAACCTACCTCTGGGTCGTACTCCCAACCGCAGGTGTCGCAAACATATTTCTTCATATTTCACTTAAAATATCTGTTGAACAATCCTTGGAAACCAGCACCATGACGGGCTTCATCCTTTGCCATCTCATGAACGGTGTCGTGAATGGCGTCGAGGTTGAGCTTCTTGGCCACCTTCGCAATCTCCAGTTTGCCAGCACAAGCACCTTCCTCTGCCTCCATACGAGCCTTGAGATTGGTCTTTGTGTCCCAAACTACCTCGCCAAGCAGTTCTGCAAAGCGTGAAGCGTGGTCAGCCTCTTCGTAGGCATAGCGACGGAAAGCCTCTGATACCTCTGGATAGCCTTCACGATCGGCCTGACGAGCCATGGCCAGATACATTCCGACCTCTGTGCATTCGCCAATGAAGTGGTCTTTCAAACCCTGGAGCACAAATGCACCTTCTTCGCCTTCTGGGATGGCCTTTGCCACACCTAACTCATGTTCACAAGCGAACTTCAGTCCGTCAGTCTCTTCCTTCAGCTTGAACTTCGAGCCAGGAACCTTGCACTGAGGACACTTCTCTGGAGGGTTTTCTCCCTCATACACATAGCCACAAACTGGGCATACCCATTTTTTTGCCATAATTCTGTTAGAGTTTAAAAAGTTAATTAATCAGTTAATTCGGTTTTGTAGGGTTTGCAAAGATAGAGAAAAAGCAAACACCCTCCAAGACTTTTCCAAGAAATTTTTCTCCACTGACAAAAAAAAACGTACCAACGGGACAAAATACCCCCAATTTTTGAGTCCACTTATCGATTAGGATAGACCACTTCGTTGCTACGTTCGCCCAAACCGCCATAGTAATTGGCACAGCGGATGGAGTAGCAGGAGCCTTCAGGAGTGCCTTTGGGAACCGTGTATTGGGGTTCGGTGGTGAAGGCCACCACATCGCGGTTCTTGCACACAGCATAGAGGTAGGCTTCAGGGATGTCTTCCCAATAGATGGTGCCACGATCCTTGATGTGTACCTCGGGGGGTAGGACTTGTGCTGAACGGCTGTCAGGATACCAGCCAGGGAACACGTTGTTGATGTCGTACTTCTCAGCTTCCTGCACAGAGAGGTTGGGGTTGTAGCGCACGTTGGTGACCACGTTGTTGGCATCCTTAAACTGAGTGCGACGCCGTGCCGTAGGGGTCAGTTGGAACTCTGTGTCGAGGCTTTCATATTCAGAGAAGAGACGGGGCAGGGTTCCGTGCATCTCTGTCCATCCGAGTGAGTCGGGCTGAAGTTCCATCATGGTACCAAGGAAGACGGCACGTGGCGCATTCTTCCAAGGGCGCCCCAGCATGTATTTGCCAGCTTGTTCAGGGGAACCATAAATGCGACAGGAGTTGAACACATAGCCATAATTGCGGTTGGCCTCAGTGGCAGGAGCACAGATCACATCGCTCTTTCCACCTCGATTGCGCAGTTCGATGTCGCAGCGATTGAAGTAGATGGTGCCACCTCCGCAGATGAAATCGACAGTGCCCTTGATGGTGCAGTCCTCCAGATAGGTTGTGCCTCCGTCGTTGGTGTAGTAGGTGTCCTGATTGCTCATCAGCGAGAGGTTCTTGAAGATGTTTCCCTTACAGTTTTTCTCATTGAGGGCTACAGCACGGCTGGCAAAGGCCGTCATGTCGTCGCGATAGTTCGACCACAACTCGATGTCCTGGATATAGGTGCTATCTGCTCCTTTCAGGAAGAGGGTGGAGGTGCAACTGATGCCCTCATGCATGGGCATGGATTCAATCTGCGTGTTCTTCATGCCCTCACCGCAGATGCTGGTGTTGGGAGCCGTGAGGATGGTCATGGGGCTGGGAATCGTGATTTCCTTCCCATTCTCAGTGATGGTGATAGGATTGCCCTCACCCTTGATGCGGTACATGCTCGACTTGATGAAGATGCGGAATCGCTTGGACTTGTCAGGACGGTTGTTGGCCGCCTTGATGGCTGCCACGAAGTTGCCATTAGTGGGCACCACAAAGTCGTACTTATAGCGGATGCGCTTCACAGAGTCAGACGTCTGAGCCCCTGCTGGACTTGCCAGCAGGGTGATCAGAGATAAGGTAATAATAAATATATGTGTCAGTCTATGCATTATTTCAGTTGATCCAACTTATCATTCTTCTCAATTGTCCACCCTTCACGCTTCGAGATGCCACAGTCAGCACCCTTGAACATCTTGGCGGCTTCCTTGTCACCTTTCAGTTGCCAGTCAAGCCATGCAAGAGCCACGATAGAGAACTCGCCACCATGAGGCTGACCGTATGTACCACCATGACCCACGGGCAGATTCGTGGCACAAGCAGGCACATGGTCGATACGGTGGAAGTCATCCATGCCGTTGCCGTATGCGATATCCTTTTCACCTCCCAACATGTACATGATAGGAGAGTGAATCTCCTTCAGTTTTGACTTCGGAGGCATCGGCATGCCACCTACGGCACTTCCTGCATTCTCCTGATTGAACAGACCGCTGTTGCAGATCATCAAAGTCTTGATGCGCTTGTCGGCACAGTTGAAAAGAGTCTGAAGACCACCACAAGACATGCCAGCCACGCAGATGTTCTTCACGTCAAGCTTCCCATAATAGGGTGAGTTCTTGTCGGCATTCACCTTCTCCACCCAGTCCATTGCTTCAATCTGCTGTTCAGTCTTGGACATAGGACCCTGGTAGCGCTCGCCCTCCTTGGGGAAATAGCCAGTGGCCACCACAATGTAGCCGTGTGAGGCAATCTCATTGAGGAACAACTGATGCTCCCAAGGAGAGTTCGTGCAGGCACCATTACCCCACACCAACACAGGCAGAGGATTCTTCGCATTGAAAGCAGACAAATCCTGTGGCACAAAGATAGTGTGTGCATCTAACGAAGGCTCCTCCTTCATGATAGCTTTGTAGGCACCTGTGCCGCCCTCTTCCAATACACGTGAGGCAGGAGCATCCTCCGCCATTGTAAAACTCATGCTGATGGCACCCAGTGTCATCCATGTTGCTGTAGCCAATGCTAAACAGGCTAATTTCTTTCCTTTCATAAGTAGTAATTTGATTAGATTGAGTAAAAACTGGGGGCAAAGGTACGGATTAGTGAGAGAAAAACCAAATTTATTTGAGTTTTTCCTTATTGTAAATCTTTTTGCCCCCCACAATCAGTATGGATTTCTTTGACTGAACGTCAACCTTCCGTCCGCTCAGGTCGTAAGAGTTGAGAGTTGACAATTGAGAGTTGACAGTTTTGGGGGCTTGGATAGCCAAAGGGTCTTGGCTGAATTGCCACGAGTCGAAGTCGAACAGAGAGGAACCATTGCCAGAGAACGTGAAGTAGAGGTCACAAACGCCAGTGATGGGGGTTCTCAGTTCGCAGGTCACGTCCTGCCACTCACCGTTGGTTGGCTCAATGGACACAGTGCCCTTGATGGTGCCCGTCTTGCTTCCGATACGGACAGACATCGAACCCTTCTGCTCAGCCTTCACCTTGGCTGTGAACACCTTTGCTCCAGCCTCGCCAAAGTCCACATTGCGCACCTTGATATAGTCGCCACTGCTGATGTTCGTCACATAACAACCCGTGTAGTCGCCCATGCACTTCACACCCTGACATTGGTTGATGGTCTCAGCCTCCTGGGGTGCGTATGGGTCGAGCGTCTGCAAGGGAGCGACACCCTTGGCCGTGTATTTGATGAAGGGCAACGAACCATCTTCATTAGGCGTGAACTCCTCCACACAAGTCGAACGTTTGTAGCCACCACCACCCGACAACTTGCCGTTGTGATAGAACAGATAATGGTGTCCCTTGAATTCCACTGAGCCTCCATGAATGGTGAAGCTGTTGTCTGCCAACCCCATCACCTTGCCCTGATACGTCCAAGGGCCAGTTATCTTGTCAGCTGTCGAATAAGCCCAATGCTCAGGCACGCCGCCAGCCGCATACTCCAAATAATACTTGCCATTCCTCTTGTACACCCACGAAGCCTCCTCAAAGTTGGTCTTCGGCGTGCCATCATCGTTATAACCCTTATAGGGGCCAAAAGCCTTCTCGTCCTTCGTCTTCACCTCATTCTCACCACCTACAATCGCCATCATCGTCTTCGACAGCTTGGCATACCACAGCATGTTGTTACCATAGAAGAGGTAAGCCTGTCCGTCGTCGTCAATAAAAACTGTAGGGTCTATCTTGAACCATCCCTTCACCAGGGGCTTCTTGATGGAATCCTTGTAAGGGCCAGCCGGATGGTCAGCCACAGCCACACCGATGCCAGGATATGCCTCTCCTTTGATGGTGGCCGTCACATACCAATACCACTTTCCGTTGCGCTCTATGCACTGGCTTGCCCAGCAGTCGTTGTCAGTCTTCGCCCACGCCTTAAAGGTCTCTCCCGTCAGCGGAGTGCCCCGATAAGTCCAGTTCACCATATCGACCGTGCTGTACAACAACCAGTCCTTCATGGTGAAGTAGTTATTCTCCGTCACGTCCTCATCGTGGTCCACAAAGAGATACAACGTGTCGTTGTGCACGTATGGTGCAGGGTCAGGCGTGTAGCGGTCACAGATGATAGGGTTCTGTGCCGCAGCCATCATAGAGGCCAGCGTGATGCCCCCCAAAACAAGCAATCTTTTCATCTTTCTCATGGGTCGAAAAATTATTTTGTGCAAAGGTAGTGAAAAATTTGAGAAAGTGAGCAAGAGAGAAGGCATTATCGTTTCTATGCACGACAAATTGGTGTAAAATCGAGAGAGGAACAGGATTAATGTCATTATTTGGAGATACCCACCATTTGGGAAATTTGTAAATAGGCTAAAGATAAAACAACGCCGTTATGAACGAGCCACCGGCTCAACGCCTTTGAGCTACCGGCTCGTCGCCCTTGAGCTACCGGCTCAACGCCTTGAGGGTACCGGCTGATTGTTTATCGAATCAGCACCTTTTTGTTTGTCCCATCACTATATATATAAATGTATATGCCTTGGGTGGGAGCATCCACCTTGATGCCAGAGAGCGTATAGATGCCGATGAGATGGCGAAGGGGATTGGAGGAATCCAGATTTGCGATGCCATCGATGGGAGGCTCATAGTCCCAATAGGCGTCGAGATAGGCTATGCGGTCGGAAATCCATCCATGCAGACGCTGGAGGGTGTCGATGTTGGAATTGCGGATGTAGGGTTTGGTGCCTGACACCTGTGTGGTGGCTCGCCACAAACGGCCTTCGAGCTTGCAGACATCACCTGCCTGATAGAGATAGGCAGAGTTGTGGGGTGGAACGTCGTCGTAGAGTTCCCAATCGTCGCACACTTCCCAACCTGAACGGCATATCGTTTCGCCATAGCAAGGACTGTCAGGCCAGCGTGTGCGTTCCTGTTCGTAGAAGGACTCCCCTACTCGCTCATACCAGTCGTCGGCCAACTGACAGATGTTGTCGGCATCGAACACCTTGCTGTCACGCAATTCATGGTAGCGCTGACGGATTTCATCCTGATAGTAGTAGTGAATCCACCAGAAGGGACCATAAGTGAGCGACCCTATCGGATGGTCGGCAGGACGCACCACACCATAGAGATTGATGCCAAAGGTCTGGTCGAGGTCGTAAGGAGTGACGAGCCAACGCTGACCGTCGTAGGTGAACCATTGCCAGTTCTTCAGCGTTCCGTCGCAGTTCACCTGCAGGTAGAAGAGCACGTAGTAGTCGATGAGGCTTCCTATTTCGTAGCGACGCTCTATCTCCTGTCGCATCGTCTTCCTGTTCGCCCCACTCTCTAACAACTGCTCCAGTTCCTTCCAGTAGTGGCTCATCTGAATGATGCTTTGCTTGACAGCATTACTCCTTTCCTTTATCTCCTTCACCTCTTCTGAATCGCTCGCCTGGCGGTATTTGGCACATGTGTCGCCCATCAGTTCCTTGGGCTGGTTGCCGTCGTAGAGGGTGTCTTCGATGGCGTAGAGTGGCTTGGGATTGCGCACCTCGAACTGATTCCAGTTGATTTTACCCTGAAAGATGTTGTTGTCGTTCAGATTGCCGTCCAAATGGATATGCGTTGCCACATCCTCCTGCATGTTCATGTTCTTTCGGCTCTTCTTCAGTTGCCAGGCAAAGATGCCATAGAACTTGCCGTTCAGATAGACCACGCAGGGGAAGGCATCAGGAAAGCAACGTGCCCGAGGATTGTCATCTTCATAGCCTACACGTTGCCAAAATGGGGGTCGGTCTGCCACCATCTGGGCATAGAGTTTATAACCCACCTCGCCGATGCCACGCAGGAAGTCGGTGTAGAAGGCCTTGAAGTGGAAAGAGCTTTGTTTCACCCAATCGCCAATCTTGAAGTCTGTTCCCCCCTCCTCGTTCCAGAGGCTGTCGCAGAAATGGCAAACGAAGTTCCGCTTGGGATGCTTCAGCGAATAACCGCCTTGTGCATGCAGCGTCACCGCCTTCTTGAAATAGCGTCCATGACCATCATACACCTCCATCCAACCCTGCTTCTCCGTCTTCTTGGTTGTCGGCATAGCTGTGAACCCCGTCAGGTTGACGAATGCCAATCGTGGCTCTTCCATCTCCACTTTGTTCACGTCACTCATGTCCGTCACGCCCTCCTTGAGTCCACGTTCCATCACCATCTTCTCGAACTCAGTCGTTGTCTGAGCCCAAGTGACGATGCCCCACATCAGGACGCATAGAAACAGTATCTTTCTCTTCATGAATTGGGAATTTGGTGCAAAAATAGGGCAAAATCCGCATAAGACAAAACAAAACACCGAAAATGTTTGTCTGGTATCTTCTTATTCACTAACTTTGTGCTCACATCTGAAATGATTGATTATGGCTAATTACATCTTTGAACTGAAAGACAAGGTGCGTGACTATGAGTGCGACCTGCAAGGAATTGTGAATAATGCGAACTATCAGCACTATCTGGAACACTGTCGGCATGAGTTTCTGCTGGCTCACAACATCAGCTTTGCTGAGTTGCATGAGAAGGGTACGGATGCTGTGGTGGCAAGGCTGACCATGCAGTTTAAGGTGCCCCTGAAGAGTAAGGATGAGTATGTGACGAAACTCTGGATTAAGAAGGATGGGGTGAGGTATATCTTTATGCAGGACATCTTCAGGTTGCCTGACATGAAGCTGTGTGTCAGGGCTCAGGTGGATTCTGTGTGCCTGGTGGATGGGAAGCTGGCAGAGAGTGAGGAACTGAATGAGAAGTTTGGGCCGTTTATGCAGTAGGCTTTGTGGAGAAACCACGAAGAGCCAACAACGGTAAGGTAATGAATCGTCAGGAGATTATAGCAAGCATTGCGCTGAGCAAACTGAAGGGGTTGAACCTGCTGAATGCCAGAACACTGGTGGAGGCGATGGGTTCGGCTTCTGAGGTGTTGGCTCATCGGAAGGACATCGTGAAGATGATTCCCAACGTGAGCCAGCGCTTGGTGGAGGCTTTTGCCGATGTGGATGTGGCCTTGAAAGAAGCTGAGCAGGAGATGGAGTTTGTGGAGAAGAAGAATCTGAAGGTCTTCACGCTGATGGATGAGGATTATCCAGGACGTCTGAGAGAGTGTGAGGATGCTCCTTTGGTGCTCTTCTATTGCGGTTCTGCCGACTTGAACAGCCCTCACATCATCAATATGGTGGGCACAAGAAAGTGCTCGGAGTATGGGAAGGAAATCTGCAAGAACTTCATTGCCGACCTGAAACGCATGGCTCCAGACATCGTCATTGTGAGCGGCTTGGCATACGGCATCGACATCTGTGCTCATCGTGCCGCTTTGGACAATGGGATGGCCACAGTGGGCGTTTTGGCTCATGGACTGGACACCATCTATCCTACGATGCATCGGCAGACAGCTGGCGAAATGGTACATCAGGGTGGCGGACTGCTGACGGAATACACCACCCACACGGAACCTGAGAAGCTGAACTTTGTGCGCAGAAACAGGATTGTGGCTGGCCTTTCAGATGCCTGCATCGTGGTAGAGAGTGCCAAGAAAGGCGGGTCACTCATCACGGCTGAGTTGGCGATGGACTATAACCGTGAAGTGTTTGCTTTCCCTGGCCGTGTGTATGATGAACACAGCATCGGATGCAACAACCTCATCAAACAGCATCAGGCCACCCTGCTGACGGATGCTAAGGACTTCTTGGAGACGATGGGGTGGATGACTGCAGATGTGAAGAAACCAGAGGCCATACAGCAGGAACTGTTTCCCGACCTCACGGATGAAGAAAAGGCTCTCCTGAACACCCTGAAGGATGTGGATGAGAAACACATCAACCAGATAGCCATCGACACGAATATCCCCTATTCCCGTGCCAGCATGATTCTCTTCGACTTGGAGATGAAGGGGCTGGTGAAGGCACTTGGGGGGGCAAGATACAAAAGATGTAGAATGTAGAATGTAAAATGGTAAATGTAAAATGTAAAATGAAAAAGACTTTTCTTATCATCATATTCTCCCTGCTTGCTATATCAATATGGGCATAGCGAGAAGAGTTTTTCAGCACCATCAGCATCACCCAGAATGCAGGTGGAAGACTTGGTACGATGGATAAAGCTGATGAGGATGCTTACAGACAGGCCAAGGAGATGCTCAGGAATCCCAACTCCACAAAGAAACAGCTTCGGAGGTCTGGAAAGACGCTGAAAAGCATCTATAAGAAGAAGAATGCTGAAATGAAGCTCATCATGAAAGAGGTGGCAGAAAAAACCGACATCACGTTCTCATTGGAGGAAGCAGGAGGAGCTTGGCTTGGAGGTGAAGAGTACAGTTTCAAGGTGACAATAGAGGCTCCTTCACAAGATGCCTACGACAAAGCCCTGCAAGCCATCAGCTATGTTGCAGAAGCGACAAGACAGGATGCTTTCATTGAGAATCTCGGAGCGATGGATGAGTCTGAGATTACAGACGAGGGACTGCTGAAGGGTGATTACACGCCCTTTGTACATATTCCTTTTACAAAGCGCTTGTCGCAGCAAGAGCTGGCGGTGGTGCAAGATGTGTTTAATGCGGAAAGCAGTGATGACATTCCTCTCGACGCCACCATCACCAAAGATGAGATATGCTTTTCACTCCCTACATGGAAATTGGGAGAGAATCCGACCATCGAAGACTATCAGGAGTTATATAATCAGTGGTCAAACAAAATAAAAGAAACGTTCAGCAATGGAAAAGAAAGAAACCTTAAAGGATTGGTTGGAGAGACGTATGGACGAAGATATGAAAAGTCTCGGTTTCACCAGGCAGACAACGCCTACTCAGAAGAGCCAACAAGGGACTACACCAATCAAAGGAACCATTACATTTCTGAAAGGAAAATCAGCCAAGAAGGCAAAGGGGCGCTCTCAGCGTCCGAAGGACAAGCGATAAAGTCCTATGTGGAAAAGCTCCTTTTGGGGAAATAAACAAAGAGTGGCAAGCCGAAGGGTTTGCCACTCTTGTTTATGCTTTATATCGTTGCACTTGATTCATCACTCTCAGGAAGTTGCCACCCCAAATCATTTGAATCTGCTCTTCTGAGTAGCGTTCACGGAGAAGGTGACGGGTGAAATTGATGAGCTCGCTGGCAGATGCACAACCTCGGATGCCTCCATCTCCATCGAAATCGGTGCCTATGCCTACGTGTTCAATACCCATGATGTTGACCATGTGGTTGAGGTGTTCGATGGCATCGAGGATGGTGGCTTCCGTCACTCCTTCGGTGTTGGTGGCAAAGTTGCGAATCACATTTTGGGGGTTGTAATCGACGGAATCCTTGACTAAGAAGCCATGATAGAGGGTCACCTGAGCCACGCCTCCAGCTTTGGCCAATGCACGCATCTGGTCATCTGTCAGATTGCGTGGATGGTCACACAGGGCACGGGCAGATGAATGACTGCACACAATGGGTGTCTTGCTGATTTGGAGGGCATCGTAGAAACTCTCTTCGCCTGCATGGCTGAGGTCAACCATCATGCCCACACGGTTCATCTCTTGAATGACTTGTTCTCCAAACTTGCTCACACCTCCATGTTCGTGGTTGCCACGGGCTGAGTCGCAGATGTCGTTGTCTCCATTGTGGCAGAGGGTCATGTAAACCACTCCACGTTTGCGGAAAGCTTCCACATTATTGATGTCCTTTCCAATGGCATAGCCGTTCTCGATGCCGAGCATGATGGCTTTTTTGCCTTGTTGTTTCAGTCGCCAAAGGTCATCGGGCGTGTAGGCAATGTCAACAGCCGTGCAGTTCTTGGAGGCCATCTCTTCGATTTGGGTGAGAATTTGGTTGGCCTTGGCTGTGGCATTCTCCAAGGAAGCCTCATCACGTTCTTGTTGCTCCAGATAAGCCACCATGATGGTTGCATCGAGATGTCCCTCGGTCATCTTGTGGAGGTCAACAAGAATCTTTGGGTCACGTGACGCAAAGTTGATGTTCTGGGAGAAGAACATGGGGGTGTCGCAATGGCTGTCGAGGGTGAGCATCTTGCTGTGCAGCTTCTTGGCCTGCTTGAACTCTGCGCTTTCTTGGACAAGCCATTCGAAAATGGGGAGCATGTCTCGGTTGTTCCTCAAGATAAAGGTCTCTGGATGCCACTGCACGCCTAAGACGGATTTGAACTCGTTGCTTTCGATGGCCTCGATGACGCCATCACAGCTTAACGCTGTCACTTTAAGTACTGGAGCTGGCTCTTTGCAAGCCTGATGGTGGAAGGAATTGACAGCCAATTCAGCACCAAAGAGTTTTTCAAGGATAGAGCCTTTGGTGATGCTCACGGTGTGGGATGGATAACGACGGTCTTGGTCTTGGCTGTGCTTGATGCGGATGCCCTCCATCTGCGTGTGGATGTCCTGATAGTTGGTGCCTCCAAGTGCGGCATTGATGACTTGGATGCCTTTGCAGATGCCGAGCATGGGGATTTGACGGTCGTAGGCCATACGAGCCAAGAGCAATTCCTGCAGGTCACGTTCAGGAGTGATGCTATGGAGCTCCTTGATGGGTTCCTCGCCCAAGAGAAGGGGATTGATGTCGCCACCTCCACTGAAGAGGATGCCATCCAAGCGGTCAAGGAGGTCACCCAGACGGTCTGTCTCGTAGAAGGGAGGAAGGATGAAGGGGATGCCTCCTGCCTTCAGTACTGATTGGTAGTAGCCTTCGGCCAGGGTGCAGGTTTCGTTGGAGTAGTTGCCTGTGATGCCGATGACGGGGAGGCTCTCCTTAGTGGTGAAATCGCTGTTGATGCGATTGTAGTCGTTATGCCAGTTGTTGGTTTCCATATATGAGGAGTTTGATTGGGATGGGGAAACCGCCCCACACGAACATTATTTCTTCTTTTTCTTTTTATTGAAGGCTTCGTAGAAAGGTTGGGACTCTACTTGGCCTTCGAAGAACTTGGCCCATTCGGCAGCGCCTTTGGGACCACGAGCAGAGGTGTAGCCACGTTCCTCACGGGAGGGTTTTTCCTTCGATTTGGTTGTTCTGGCAGATTTGGCGGAGGCACCACGAATGACTCCACTGCCCTTCTTGGGTTTTCTCTCGCCAAAGGAGCGGCGATTCTCTTCATGATGACTCTCACGTTTGGGGGTGCGTTGTCCTTCAGGCTGGTCAGTCACCTCCACATTCACTTTTCTGCCATCGAAGTCAGTTCCATTGAGCACGTTGAGGACGGTCTTGGTCTGCTGTTCTGGCACCTCGAAGAAGGAGAAGTTCTGCATCAGGTCGATGCGTCCAAGGTCGATGCGTGCTCCTTGTGCCACACGATTGATGAAGCCCATGAAGACTTTGGGGCTGATGCCGTCTTTCTTGCCAAGATTGATGAAGAGGCGGGTGTAGCCAGCCTCAGCAGTGCGTGAACGGTCTCCACCACGACCTCTCGCTCCTCGCTCCTTGCTCCTTGCTCCGAACTCCTTGTCCCCACGACGGTCTCCTTTTTCTGATGGCTGAATGATTTCAGGAGCGTTCTTATAATAGTTGAGGAAGGTGTTGAACTCCATCGACACCATGCGCTTGATGAGGTCTTCCTTCTCCATCATGTCGAACTTGCGATAAACCTCTGGGAGGAAGGGAGCAATCTCCTCCTCATCTACAGAGACTTTCTCGATGTCGTCAATCACCTTATAGAGTTGCTTGGCACAAATCTCCTGACCTGTCGGCAAGATGCCAGGCACGAACTTCTTCTGAATCTGCTGTTCGATGGCACGAACCTTGCCCTTCTCCTTCACATGGATGATGGAAATGGAGGTGCCTGAACGTCCTGCACGTCCTGTTCTGCCCGAACGGTGAGTGTAGCTCTCGATGTCGTCAGGCAGACCATAGTTGATGACGTGGGTGAGTTCGTCCACATCCAATCCACGAGCCGCCACATCTGTAGCCACCAGCAACTGCACACGGTGCTGACGGAACTTTTGCATGGTCAGGTCACGCTGAGCCTGTGAGAGTTCGCCGTGCAAGGATTCTGCATTGTAGCCATCACGGATGAGCTTGTCTGCAATTTCCTGCGTCTCCATTCGAGTGCGGCAGAAGATGATTGCATAAATCTCTGGGTAATAGTCTGCCACACGCTTCAGGGCATTGTACTTATCCCTTGCGCTCACCATATAATAGATGTGGTTCACATGCTCAGCCCCTTCGTTACGGCTTCCCACCACAATCTCCTTAGCATCGTGCAAGTAGTTCTTCGATATGCGTTCAATCTCCTTGCTCATCGTGGCTGAGAAGAGCAAAGTGTTTCGTTCAGCAGGGACTCCTGCGAGGATGGTGTCGATACTTTCTGAAAAGCCCATGTTCAGCATCTCATCGGCCTCGTCCAGCACCACATTTTCCACTGTTCCGAGCTTGGCCACTCCACGCTCCATGAGGTCAACGAGGCGGCCAGGCGTGGCGACAATCACCTGCACTCCCTTCTTCAGGGCTCGAATCTGAGGCTCGATGCTGGCGCCACCATAGACAGCGAGCACATGCAGTCCCTTGATATATTTGGAATAGTCCTTCAGGTCGTCCGTAATCTGCAAGCAAAGTTCTCGTGTGGGAGCCATGATGACAGCCTGCACATCGGTACGGTTCGTGTCGATTTTCTGCAACACGGGCAGACCATACGCCGCCGTCTTTCCTGTTCCTGTCTGAGCCAGAGCGACGACATCGTTGTTGTGTCCCAATAAATAAGGGATGACCTTCTCCTGCACAGGCATCGGGGTGACGTAGCCCATCTCCTGGATGGCCTTCAAGATTTCGCCCGACACGCCCAATTCTTCGAAGGTATGCTCCACTTTAGGCATTTCGTTTTCTTCATGCATCGCTTGAAGCTCATTGTTCATTCCTTGAGCTTCCAGCATTTCTTTAGTTTCTTCCATAATTTTTTGCAAATTCTTTACTGATTGAGTTGTTGAGGCTCTGGCACACTTCGGATGCGAAGGCCATGCCATGAGCGACGATGCAGTCCCATTGCTCTTCGGTGATGGAGACCACATCCTCTCTGCGGATATTTTCCTTCAAAAGTCCGAAGACGATGCCCGCATTGAAGTTGTCGCCTGCCCCAATGGTCGATACTGTTTCTATTTTATTGACTTGATATTTCTTCGTGACGCTGGGCGAGAACAGACAAATGTCGCCCTCCGCATCCGTGCAGAGCATCTGTCGGCAATGATATTTCACCTCCTGATGATAAGCTTTCTCGGCGTCGGAGATTTTGAACATGTTCAAGAAGTCTTCTGTCGAGCCACGAACGATGCTGGCATACTCGAAGTTTTCCAGAATCGTGGAGCGCAGTTTGATGGCTTCCGAGGCATGAGAAGAGCGGAAGTTGATGTCGTAATAGATGAGGGCTTCCTGCTTCGTCGCATAGTCCAGGAAATCCGTCACTTTCTCCCGCAAGACTGGGTTCAGCACGAAGTACGACCCCATCATCACGATGTCGTCTTTCTCCACTTTGGGCCACACCACATCGAGTCTTGCGTTGGGATAATCTTTATAAAATGTGTAGTCGGCATCGTTCCTCTCGTTCAGGAATGCCAGCGAAATGGCCGTCCGACCGTCCTCATACATGCAGACGTAGTCGCTGTTCACCCCGTTCTCTTCCATGAACTGCTTGATGGTCTTGCCCACACGGTCGTTGCCAGTCTCCGTAATCATCGTAACGGGCACTTCCATCCTTCCCAACGAGATGATGCCATTGAACGTAGAACCTCCCGGCACGGCTACCGTAGGCTGTTCATTCTTGAAGATGATGTCGAGAATCGTCTCTCCAATTCCAATTACTTTTCTCATGTCGTTTATCTGAAAGTCCTTGTTGAATAATCTAAAAGTTCTTGTCGCTTTATCTGAAAATTAATGTTGTCAATCCCTGCTCATCGAACACTTCCCGAGCCACCTCCTGCAACAGCTCTGGTGTCAGTCGCTCCAGATGTTCGATTGTGTCTTTCTGTCCCTCCACTTTATTATAATGAAGATAGGCTTTCGCCATATCCAATGCATAATTCTCGAAATTGTCGCAGGCCACTCCGATTTGTCCCTTGATTTGCTTCAAAGCCCCTGTGAACAGCCTCTCCGTCATCGGTTCGTTCATCAGCTTGTCCAGTTCCTGCCTGACTGTCCGCAGACACCTCTCCACATCCTCCTCGTCGCATCCGAAGTAGATGGCCCACGTCGAAGTGTCCGTGTAGTTCGTCAGCGAACTCTCCACCGTATAGACCAATCCCCTGTGCTCCCTCAGCGCAATGTTCAGCCTCGAATTCATGCCCGGCCCGCCCAGGATGTTGTTGAGGAAGTACAGAGCGATGCGTTTGTCGTCCTCCGAACCGTAACTCGCCCGGCCAATCATCACATGGGCCTGGTGAGTGCCACGTTCCTCCGTGAAGATTCCAGCGTTTCTTTTGATAGGACTTACGAGTCTGATAGGCTCGATAGGAATGATAGACTTGATGTCCTTCAGCCTCTTTCCCACCATTTTCTTCACCTGCTCAAACTCCACATCGCCCAAAACGAAGAACACCATCTTCTCGGGCCGGTACAGCCTCAAGACAAATTGGAGCGCATCCTCGGTCCTGAACCGCCTCACATTCTCCGCCGTCCCCAAGATGTCGTGTCCCAGACTGTTCCCTTCATATATAATGTCCTCGAATCGGTCGAAAATCAAGTCCGCCGGCGTGTCGTTGTAACTCTCAATCTCGTCCACTATCACCTCACACTCCTTGTCAATCTCGTGCTGAGGAAACGTGCTGTGGAAGACGATGTCGAAAATCAGCTCCGTCGCCCGCTCCAGATGTTCCTTCATGAAGGCCGCATACACCACGGTCTCCTCCTTATTCGTGTAGGCATTCAGGTCGCCACCCACAGCCTCCATCCGATTGATGATGTGCCAAGCCCGACGTTTATCCGTTCCCTTGAACATCATATGCTCGCAGAAATGAGCCATCCCTTCCTCGCCAGGTTCCTCATCCCTCGTGCCAGCGTCGATGCTGATGCCACAGTATGCCACCTGCGTCGGCGACGGAATCTGCATCAGCCGCAGACCATTCTCAAACGTGTACGTCCTCGCTTCCTCTCTCATGGCTCCCATTTTTCCCATCTCTTCCTATCAACTCCCATTCAGTATATCACCAACCCGGCCAGTCCGCACAGCAAAATCATGATGATGGGATGAACCTTATACAATCTTGTCCCCACAAACGCAAAAAAGAACAGCACCACGCTCACCACGAACACGAACGTCGAGTCCGTCGGGGAGCCAAAGTTCTCCTTCGACATCAGCATCAGCGCCGCAGCCGCCAGCAACCCCACAATCACTGGTCGCAGCGTTGCGAACACACTCGTCACCACTTTCGACTCATGATGCTTGATGAGGAACTTGCTGATGCTCACCATCAGGATGAACGGGAGCCACACCACGCTCAGCGAGGCCAATATCGCCCCCAGCACAGCCATCCAAGTCGGATAGCCAGCATGGACGACCGCCGTGTAGCCCGTGTAGGTGGCGCAGTTGATGCCAATCGGCCCTGGAGTCGATTGGCTGATGGCCACAATGTCGGTGAACTCATTCACCGTCATCCACCCATGCTTGTTCACCACCTCGTCCTGAATAAGCGACAACATCGCATAGCCACCTCCAAAATTGAAGATGCCAATCTTTGAAAATACATAGAACAATTCCAAGAATATCATCGCTTATCAATTTATTTCTTTATGCTCAGTTGCTCAATCGGGAGCCTCAGTTGCTCAATTGGATGTGTCCAATCTCTTCATCGGGCGTGTCCAATCACCCAATCGGACGTGTCCAATCATTTCTTCACCCTTCCCCACACAAATCCTCCGACTCCTGCAACCAGGATGCACCAGATGGGCGAAACGCCAAACGCCACTATCAGAAGCGCCGTCACGATGGGAATCCAGCAGTTGAACTTCGTCAGTTTCGCCTTCTTCGCCATGCCGAAGCAAGGAGCCAGGATGAGCGCCACCACGCATGGCCGCACTCCCATGAACACCTTCTCCACGTAAACATTGTCCTTGAACGTCTGGAAAAACATGGCAATCAGCAATATCGCCACAATCGACGGCACCGCAGTGGCCAACGCCCCCACAATTCCGCCCCTCACGCCCTTCAGCTTCAGGCCGATGTGCGAGGCCATGTCGATGGCGAACAAGCCCGGCGTGCTCTGTGCCACCACCAGCGTGTCCATAAACTCCTCGTGAGTCAGCCACTGCTTCTTGTCCACCACCTCCTTCTCCATCATCTGCACCATCGCATAGCCTCCCCCAAGGGTGAAACTACCAATCTTGGCAAACGTCAGGAAGATGTCCGTGTATATGCCCATTGCCATTGTTCCTTTGTCCTATCTGTGGCGACTCGGTCGTCACTCACCGAACTACTTCACTCTCTCTTCCACCCACTTCCGTGCATTCACGAACGCCTCAATCCAAGGAGTCACCTCGTCTCCCTTCCGCTCCGCAGGATAGTTCGCCTCCTGCCAAGGGAAGATGGCTCGCTCCAAGTGAGGCATCATCGCCAGGTGACGTCCATCAGCCGAAGCGATGCCCGCCACGTCATACGTCGAGCCGTTCGGATTGCCTGGATAGCCCGAATAGTTGTACTTCGCCACAATATTATATTCGCTCTCGGCCTTGGGCAGACGGAAATTGCCTTCGCCGTGTGCTACCCACAAGCCCAACTTGCTTCCGCTCAGCGAGCCGAACATCACCGACCGGTTCTCCGGAATCTGCAAAGTGACGAACTCGCTCTCGAACTTGTGGCTTACGTTGTGCAACATCTGCGCATAGTCCTTCGCATCCGTCACCGCATGATTGTTGTTCAGGAGACCAAGCTCCACCATCAACTGACAGCCATTGCAGATGCCGAGCGAAAGCGTGTCCTCTCTTGCGTAGAACTTGTCGAGCGCTTGTTTGGCCTTGGGGTTGAAGAGGAAGGCGCCTGCCCATCCCTTCGCCGAGCCCAATACGTCGGAATTGGAGAAACCGCCGCAGAACACGATCATGTTGATGTCCTCCAACGTCTCGCGTCCGCTCACCAAGTCGGTCATCATCACGTCCTTCACGTCGAAGCCCGCTAAATATAATGAATAGGCCATCTCGCGCTCTCCGTTCGTTCCCTTCTCACGGATAATGGCAGCTTTGATACCCGTCCTTTCGCGACGGTCGGCACTGATGCCGTACTGTGCTAACTTGCCCGTGAACGATGCCGGGAACTTGTGCTCGATTGGCTGGTTCTTGTAGTTCTCGAAGCGCTCCTTGGCCATGCCGTTGAACGACTGCTTCGTGTCGAGACGGTAAGAAGTCGAGTACCAGATGTCGCGAAGTTTGTCGATGTCGAAGTAACGGTTGCGCCCGCCCTTCTTCACCACAATCTGACGCTCCTCAATCGGCTGGCCAATCTCGATGAAACCAACGCCCGCCTTGTTCAACAGATTCTCCACAGCCTTCTTGTCGGCGTTCTTTACCTGAACAACCACGCCAGGATTCTCAGCAAAGAGAAGCTTCACGGGGTCGCTCTCGTTCATGCCGTTGAGATTGATCTTGAGACCGCCCTTCTGATTGGCGAAGGTCATCTCCAACAAAGTCGTAATCAAACCGCCGGCACTGATGTCGTGACCAGCCAACAGGAGTTCGTCCTTCACCAACTCCTGCACTGCCAAGAAAGCATCGCGGAAGTACTCAGGATTCTTCACGGTCGGCACATCGCTTCCAACCTTCCCGAGGCTCTGCGCAAAGGCCGAACCGCCCAACTTCAGCGTGTCGAACGAGAAGTCAATATGATAGAGCGTCGTCTCCTTGTCGTTTACCAACACTGGGCTTACGACCTTCTTCACGTCGCTCACCTCACCGCCCGACGACACAATTACGGTTCCCGGCGAGATGATTTTGCTTCCGTCAGGATACTTCTGCGTCATCGACAGCGAATCCTTTCCCGTCGGCACGTTCACCTGCAGAGCGCAGCAGAAGTCGCTCAGAGCCTGCACACCCTCATACAAGCGTGCATCCTCACCCTTCTGCGAACGGCAAGGCCACATCCAGTTGGCGGACAGGCTTACGGAATCAAGCCCATCAGCCATCGGAGCCCAAACCAAGTTGGTCAACGATTCAGCCACCGACAGCACCGAACCCGCTGCTGGGTCTGCCAAACCTGCCTGTGGAGCATGACCGATCGCGGTCGCAATACCTTTCTCGCCGCGATAGTCCAGCGCCACCACGCCACAGTCTGAGAGTGGCAACTGAATCTCACCCTGACATTGCTGACGGGCAATCTTACCCGTCACAGAACGGTCCACCTTGTTGGTCAACCAGTCCTTACAAGCCACAGCCTCCAACTGGAGCACGTTCTCCAAGTAATTCTCTATCTCATTATAAGAATATGTTACATCCTCATACTTCCTCTCCACAGTCTCGTCCGTCATCACCGTCTTTGGCGAGTGTCCGAACATCTGTGCAACGTCCAAGTCGAACGGACGAACGCCATCACCCTGCTCGAAAGCGAAGTGGGCATCGCCAGTCGTCTCACCCACCACATACAGCGGAGCGCGTTCACGCTCAGCAATCTTCCTCACATGGTCGATATGCTTCTCGTCGATGAGCAAGCCCATGCGTTCTTGACTTTCGTTGGCGATGATTTCCTTCGATGACAACGTCTGGTCACCGATGGGCAACTTGGTCATGTCGATGAGACCACCACACTCTTCCACCAACTCTGACAGACAGTTCACGTGTCCTGCCGAACCGTGGTCGTGGATGCTCACCACCGGATTCACATCTTCCTCACACAATGCTCTCACCAAGTTGTTCGCACGCTTCTGCATCTCAGGGTTCGCACGCTGCACAGCATTCAGCTCGATGCCCGATGAGTAGCGACCCGTATCCACAGAAGACACACTTCCGCCACCAAGACCGATGCGGTAGTTATCACCACCAACAACTACAATCTTATTGCCCTTCTCAGGCGTTCCCTTCAAGCAGTCGCGCTTCGTGCCATAACCCACGCCACCAGCAAGCATGATGACTTTGTCGTAGCCATATTCTTCTTTCACATCACCCTGCTTTTCCTCATGCTCGAAGGTCAGCACCGATCCACAAATCAATGGCTGACCGAACTTATTGCCAAAGTCGCTCGCACCGTTCGATGCCTTAATCAGTATCTGCTCTGGCGTCTGATACAGCCACTTACGGATAGGAAGAACCTCTTCCCAAGGACGGATATCTCCCTCCTTGTCCGACTTCGTCCACTTCGGATAGCTGTGTGGCTGACTTGGAGCGACACCATTACGGGGATAGCTAGTCATATAGACCGCCGTACCTGCGATTGGCCAGCTTCCGACACCGCCACCCATACGGTCGCGGATTTCACCACCCGTTCCCGTTGCGGCGCCATTGAATGGTTCCACCGTCGTTGGGAAGTTATGTGTCTCGGCCTTCAGCGAGATGACCGATTCAATGTCCTTCACCTCGAAGTAGTCGCTGGTCGAGTGGTCGGCTGGGGCAAACTGCTCCACCACGGGGCCTTGGCTAAATGCTACATTATCTTTATATGCCGAAAGAATCTTGTTCGGATTCTCTTGCGTCGTCTTCTTGATCATCTGGAAGAGCGAGCTCTCCTTCTCCTTGCCGTCGATGATGAACGTGCCACCGAAAATCTTGTGGCGACAGTGTTCGGAGTTGATTTGTGCGAAGCCAAACACCTCGCTGTCTGTCAGTTTTCTGCCCAATTGACCTTCCACCTTGTGCAGATACTCAATCTCCTCTGGCGAGAGTGCCAGACCTTCCTGCTCGTTGTATTCCTCCAGATTCTCGATGTGGAGAATCGGGGCGGGCTGGATGTTCACCGTGAAGATGTCCTGGTTCAGACCCTTGTACATGCGCTGAAGCATGGGGTCATGTTCGGCATCCTCGCTATCAACAGGGAAATACTCCTCGATGCGCTGCACGCCTTCGATGGCCATGTTCTGGGTGATTTCCACCGCGTTCGTGCTCCAAGGCGTGATCATCTCACGGCGTGGGCCTACAAAGAAACCCTGCAAATTGTTCTCGTTTTCTGGACGGGCTTCGCCATACAGCCAGCAAAGCCTCTGGATTTCATCAGCGGTGAGTTCGTGGTTCACTTGAGTGGCAATCACACTCTGCGCTGGTGTTCTGAAAAAGTAAATCATAAAGTTATATGTATGAGAATTTGGGTACAAAGGTACGACTTTTTCACGGATTATCGGTCATCGACCATTGATAATTGACCGATGGCAATTGATAATTGATAAAAAAGTCCTAACTTTGCAGCGGAATTTATCAATTGACTATCAGAAAAGTAAGAAGATATGGCATTGAAAGCAGGTATCGTCGGTTTGCCAAATGTGGGCAAATCAACCCTATTCAATTGTTTGTCGAGTGCGAAGGCGCAGGCGGCAAACTTTCCTTTTTGTACAATTGACGCGCAGCTCGGACAGGTCAGCGTGCCTGACGAGCGACTGACTAAGCTCGCCGAACTCGTTCATCCCGGACGCATCGTCCCAGCCGTGTGTGACATTGTTGACATCGCCGGACTCGTCAAGGGCGCCAGCCAAGGTGAAGGCCTTGGCAACCAGTTCCTTGGCAACATCCGTGAGTGCGATGCCATCATCCACGTGCTCCGCTGTTTCGACAACGGCAACATCGTCCATGTGGATGGTTCTGTCGATCCCGTCCGCGACAAGGAGATCATCGACACCGAGCTCCAGCTCAAAGACCTTGAGACCGTTGAAGCTCGCATCAAGAAGACCGAAAAACTCGCCAACGTAGGTCACGACAAGCAGGCCAAGGTCGAGTACGGACTCCTGCTCCGCTACAAGGATGCTTTGGAGAAAGGACTCTCTGCCCGCACTGTCCAGCCCGAGAACGACGAGGAAGCTCTGGCCGAGAAGAACATGTTCCTCCTGACCACCAAGCCCGTCCTATATGTATGTAATGTGGACGATGCCAGCGCCAAGTCCGGCAATGCCTACGTCGACCGCGTCCGTGAGGCCATCAAAGGAGAGGATGCCGAACTCATGGTCATCAGTGCCCAGACCGAGGCCGACATCGCCGAGTTGGAGAGTTACGAAGAGAAGCAGATGTTCCTCGAAGACCTTGGCTTGGAGGAGAGCGGTTGCAACCGACTCATCAAGGCCATCTACTCCCTCCTCAACCTGCAGACCTTCATCACCGCCGGCGAGATGGAAGTGAAGGCCTGGACAGTCCGCAAGGGATGGAAAGCTCCCCAGTGTGCCGGCGTCATCCACACCGACTTCGAAAAAGGCTTCATTCGTGCTGAAGTCATCAAGTACGACGACTACATCAAGTACGGTTCCGAGTCCGCTGTCCGCGAAGCCGGCAAGCTCGCCGTCGAAGGCAAAGACTACATCGTTCAGGACGGCGACATCATGCACTTCCGATTCAACGTATAGCCCCCAAGGAAGAGGGCTAACTCCATGCGCCTCAACAAATAATACATGAATATAACAATGATTTCCCATAGCATCATCGCGTCAGCCATCCCCCTTTGGGGGTCGGGGGGCTTTCTTTTCATTGACTGGCAACCCTCCATCGAAGCCTTCTCCATAGGCTCCTTCAGCGTCCGCTGGTACGGCCTGCTCTGGTGCCTCGGCTTCCTCACCGCCTACCTCATCGTCCAGCGCCTCTACCGTCTGCAGAAAATAGAAGACGAGAAGTTCGAGCCCCTCTTCTTCTACTGCTTCGTCGGCGTGCTCGTCGGCGCCCGACTCGGCCACTGCCTCTTCTATGAGCCCGGCTACTACCTGACCGACGGCACCCATTTCCTCGAGATGTTCATCCCCTTCCACCACATGCCCGATGGCTCCTGGAAGTATACTGGCTACGAAGGTCTCGCCTCCCACGGCGGAACCATCGGACTCATCATCGCTATGGCTCTCTACTGCCGCAAGACTAAAGTCCGTCCCTGGACAGTCATGGACAACGTCGCCATCGCTGTGCCCGCCATGGCCTGCCTCATCCGCCTCGGAAATCTGATGAACTCCGAAATCATTGGCAACCCCACCGACCTCCCTTGGGGCTTCATCTTCCATACTCGCGACGCCCTCGTCGACGGAGTCCCCGCACCTCGCCATCCCGCCCAGCTCTACGAAGCCATCGCCTACCTCATCATCTTCATCCTTGGAGCCCTCATCTATTGGCACTCCTACAAGGCCACTCTCGCTCCTTGCTCCTCGCCCCTCGCTCCTAAGACCAGCTCCTCGCCCCTGGCACCTAAAACCGCTCCTGGCACCGGCTTCCATTTCGGCTTTTGCCTCGCCACCATCTTCACCTTCCGCTTCTTCATCGAGTTCCTCAAGAAGGAGCAAGTCGATTTTGAGCGCGGCATGGCTCTCGACATGGGTCAGCTCCTCAGCGTCCCCTTCATCCTCCTTGGCTGTTGGTGCATGTGGCACTCCCTGAAGAAAAGCAATCCCGTTCATGTGTGACGGTTCTCCTCTTCCTCACGCCTTTTTTTTCGCGCGAAATTTTTATTTTTTTGAGCCGGAGCCTCAACGCCCTTGAGGCTCCGGCTCAACGTCATCGTGCTACCGGCTCGTTGCCTTTGGGGTACCGGCTCCATACCCGCTCTAACTCCCCCTGCTTCTAACCTCAAAATGACTCAGAATTCAGAATTCAGTTTTCTGAGGAGCAGGTAAAATGTGAACCTAAAAATTTTATTATTATATTAATATAATAATAATACTTATTTTCACTTTTCACACCCTTCCCTATAAAACTGAGTTTCTGAATTCTGAGTCACTGAGTCTGTTTCGGAGTGTCTTTGTTAACGAAATGACATTCACGCATTGAAGGATCATGTGGACGAAGAGGACAAGGGAGTAACGAAACGTGACACCCTTGGTGGAAGGTATCATAAAAAGATGAGTCCCTGAATCGGGGACTCATCGGCAAAATACTAAAGCAATGCCCTGATTCAGGGCGGTGGTTTTACTTGCCTAATCTCTTCACCCAAAGATTGTAGGCCTCCATGTATGGGGCACGGTCGGCTTCGGGCTTGATGGTGGCCTTGTGCTTGAGGGTCTTGAAGGCCTCGTCGGAGTCCTTGTAGATGCCTGCACCGATGCCTGCGCCGTATGCTGCACCGACAGAGCCATCGGTCTCATAGAGTTCGATGGTGGCTCCTGTGACAGCGGCCAGGGTGCGACAGAAGAGCGGATTGAGGAACATGTTGGCATGTCCTGCCTTGATGGTCTGGATGTCCATGCCCATCTGCTTCATGATTTCCATGCCGTAGGCGAAGGAGAAGGCGATGCCTTCGTGAGCCGCACGGATGAGGTGTGCCTTCGTGTGGATGTTGAAGTTGATGCCATGCACGGATGCACCCACGTTCTCATTCTGAAGCACACGTTCGGCACCATTGCCGAATGGAATGACGCTGAGGCCTTCTGCACCAATAGGAGTGGTCTCTGCCAGGTCGTTCATGGCTGGATAGCTCATGCCCTCTGGAGCCACATTGCGACGCATCCACGCATTGCAGATGCCTGTGCCGTTGATGCAGAGGAGCACACCCAGACGGGTGGCGCCGTTCTCACCATGATTGACGTGTGCGAAGGTGTTGACACGGGAGAGCTTGTCGTAGTTGACCTCGCCCAGCACGCCATACACCACGCCTGAGGTACCACCAGTGGCTGCAATCTCGCCTGGCTTCATCACGTTGAGCGACAGGGCATTGTTGGGCTGGTCGCCACCACGATAGGAGATAGGCGTGCCAGCAGGTATGCCGAGTTCGTCAGCCACAGCCTGGCAGACGGTGCTCTGTACGGAGAAAGTGGGCACGATTTCGGCGATGAGCGATTCTGGGAAGCCGAAGAAGTTCATCACGTCCTTGCTCACCTCGTTGTTCTTGAAATCCCAGAACATGCCTTCGGAGAGGCCGGAAACGGTGGTCTTCTTGTCGCCACCAGAGAGGCGCATGGCGATGTAGTCGCCTGGGAGCATAATCTTGTCAATCTTGGCAAAGATGTCGGGTTCGTTCTCCTTCACCCAAGCCAGCTTGGCAGCTGTGAAGTTGCCGGGAGAGTTGAGGAGATGCTGGAGGCACTTCTCGCCTCCGATGCCGTCGAAGGCCTTGTTGCCGTAGGGCACAGCACGACCGTCGCACCAAATGATGGAGGGACGGAGAGGGTTGCCTTCCTTGTCCACGCAGACAAGTCCGTGCATCTGGTAAGAGATGCCGATGGCCTTCACTTCAGCCAATGAGCCTGCCTTCTGAGCCACACGTGCAGTGGCCTGCTTGAGTTCGTCCCACCACATCTGGGGGTCTTGTTCAGCCCAACCTGGTTGCTTGGCTGTGATGGGCGCTTCAGCGTCTGGATATTGTGCACTTGCGATGGTCTGTCCAGTCTGGGCATCCACCAACGCCGCCTTCACTGACGACGTACCTATGTCATAACCTAAAAGATACATTTGTTTTTATTATGGGGTTAATTAATCTAAGCCTTCGATGGTCTGGATGGTTCCATCTGCATTGTAGTGGAGTTCTGCCACCTTGAGGGAGCGGAGCCAGGTCTTGTCGTTGGATGGCACGCAGTCGTGGTGGAAGAGGTACCATTTGCCCTTGTACTCGGCAATGGCGTGGTGAGTGGTCCAACCTACAACGGGAGTGAGGATGACGCCCTGATAGGTGAAGGGGCCGTAAGGATTGTCACCGATGGCGTAGCAGAGGAAGTGGCTGTCGCCTGTAGAATAAGAGAAGTAGTACTTGCCGTTATACTTGTGCATCCACGATGCCTCGAAGAAACGGTGGGGGTCGCTGGCCTTCAGGGGCTGACCGTCCTTATCGACTACGAGCACAGGACGGGGAGCTTCAGCAAACTGGAGCACGTCGTCGCTCATCTTCACCACGAGGCTGGGGAGTGCTGGTGCGTCTGGCTGGGCGAAGAGTTCGCCTTTGCGGGTAGGTTCGGAACCCATGTCCACCAATCCGTTCTCATCGCCATGCTTTCCATGCACAGGTGAAAAGCCTGGTGCGAGGGGTTGCCACCACTGGAGCTGTCCACCCCAAAGACCACCAAAGTAGGTGTAGATGGAGCCATCGTCGTCCTTGAACACGCAGGGGTCGATGGAGAAGGAACCACGGATGGGCTGAGGCTGAGGAACGAAAGGACCTTCAGGCTTGTCAGCCACAGCCACACCAAGACGGAACACACCGTCGTAGCCCTTGGCCGAGAAGATGTAGTAGTACTTGCCGTCTTTCTCAACGACATCGCTGTCCCAGAGCTGCTTTTCTGCCCAAGGCACGTCATTCACATCGAAGATGACACCGTGGTCAGTTGCCTGTCCGTTCTCAAGGTCGTCGAACGAGAGAGCGTGGTAGTCCTTCATCTGGAAGTGACCGCCATCATCGTCTTCTTCTGCGCCTGCCTCCCAGTCGTGAGAGGGATAGATGAAGAGTTTGCCGTTGAACACATGGGCTGCAGGGTCTGCCATGTAGTCTTGTGGAAATAGATATTTCTTTCCTTCCATAGTTTTGTTGATTTATTATGTTAATGATTAGTTTTTAGTTTTCACGAGATCCACCAGCTTCTGGATGGTTGGTTTGGGCTGGCTCTGACGGTCGAAGAGAGTGGCATACTCGGTACGTCCCTTCACGGGCCAGTCGTTGCGCCAAGAGTTGGCATCGTTGAAACACCAGTAGTTGACACGCATCACGTTCTCCTTGTTGCGAATCAGCATCTTGTAGAAGTCGCACCAGAACTGGTCGGCCTGCTCCTGCACCTCAGCAGGAAGTCCCTCGGTGTAAGGGTCGAGCTCCTTGCTGTACTCGAAGTTGGCACTGATGTTGGCACCAGCCATAGCGTATGGATTGGGCAACACGGAGAGGTCTAACTCGGTGAATTGGGAAGGAATGCCCAATGTGGCAATCTCTTGAATGGACTTCTCGTAGAGGGTCGGATAGTCCTCATCGCCCATGAAGAGATGTGCCTGCAGACCGATGGCATCGAGGCGCATCCCCTTCTCCATCAGCGGACGGAAAAACGCCACCACAGCCTTCACCTTCTCGGGCTTGTACATGGAGTAGTCGTTGTAGTACAGCTCGATGGTCGAGTCGGCCTCATATGCGTATTGGAAAGCCAATGGGATGAATTCCTCGCCCAGAATTTCGTAGAACTTGGAGTTGCGCAGCGTGCCGTCATCCTCAAAAGCCTCGTTCACGACATCCCAGCCCACAATCTTGCCACGGAAGTGGTCGAGAATGGTGAATATATGGTCGTGCATGCGCTGCTTGAGCACTTCGGCTGACACCTGCTGGCCCTCCTTATCGACGAAGAACCAAGGGGCACATTGGGCATGCCAGATGAGGCAGTGGCCAATCACCTGCTGACCATTCTCCAATGCCTTCTCCACGAGCTGGTCGGCCAAGGTGAAGTCATAGCGGTCTTCCTCTGGATGGATGACCTCGCACTTCATGCAGTTCTCAGGCACCACCCAACCGAAATGCTTGGCTATCATGGGGTAGTCGGCTGTCTGGTCGAGACTGCTGGCTCCTGAGTATTGCACACCTTCCTTCATGGCCTCTTCAGCCTTCACTTCCCACTGATTCACGCTCACACCTGTGCGCCAGTAGTCTTGGTAGGCCTCCTGCAACGAGTCGGAGGACGTTGCAGGAGTCTGCTTGCAACCCACGCACATCAGCGCCACAGTTGCGAGAGAAAGGAATATATTGGATACTTTCACTGTTCGTTCAGATTATTCTTTGGTACGTGCTTCAATCTCTTTGTTGATTTCGTCAATCTTCTCGTCAGTCAGCTCATAGCGAGAGATGATGAAGATGGCCAGACCCAGCAAGATGGCAGGAATGACACAGACGAGCCACAGGATTCCCTCTTCGGCAAAAGGAGTCTGGTCGATAACCTCGCTGTTATATCCTACGTATGCCAAGACTGCAGGGCCAACGATGCTTCCGAATGTCATACCAGCCTTGAAAAACAGTCCTGTCAAAGCGTTCACAATACCAGAAATGCGACGGCCAGTGGTGTACTCACCGTATGAAATCACTTCAGGAACCAGTGCCCACATATATCCAGTAGCCACAATCACGCCAGTGCTCTTGATGAACTGTGCCACATAAATCATCATCATGCTGGGATTCTCCATCTTGGAAATGAAATAGAGCATAGCCATACCGATGATGGCCGCACCCAGGAAGATGTAGAACATGTTCTTCTTTCCGACCATGCGCTTGAACCAAGGAACCAGTGGCATGAACAGGAATGCGGGCAGAGAGCCTAAAGCCATGAAGATGGACAGTTCCTGAGCTGAGCCGTGCAGATTGCTGTTGATGAAGTAGGCTCCAGCAGCGTTACCAACCGACATCATGGCGAAAGCGGTGATGAAGAAGAAGGCCAGAACTCGCAAGGGACGGTTGCGGAGGAACTCCATCCAGAGGTCGCTCACCTTCACGTCTTCAGTGGTCTTGGCATCCATGACCACACGCTCCTTACACTGAGTGAAGCAGAACACGAGCAGGCAGAATCCCACGATGGCATAGATGGTCATGGTCGTAAACCATGCAGACGGGTCTTTGGGAAGGCTGTCGGACGGTGCGCCTACAATCAGGGCGATGAAGAGTGGCAGACCTGAGTTCACAGCCAAACCACCCAGATTGGCCATAAACATACGCACCGACGTGAGCACCGTGATTTCATGGGTGTCACGAGTCAGCGATGAGTTCAAGGCTCCGTATGGCACGTTGATGAACGTATAGAGCAACTGCATAGCCACATAAGTCACGTATGCATAAATCAGCGATGGTGCGAATCCGTTCCAGAAGCAGAGGATGGCGAAGCCTGAAAGCGGAATACCCACATAGAGCAGATAGGAACGGTATTTACCGAAACGTGGGTTGCTCTTGTCGATTAATGTGCCGACAATCGGGTCCCAAATCACATTGGCCACATTGCCCACAAGGAACATGATGGCCACTGCCGATGGGGTCAGTCCGTAGATGTCGGTGTAGAAAAACAGCAGGTAAGTACAGATTACCTGGAAGATGAGGTTCTGGGCAAGGTCACCAGAACCGAAGCCGATGCGTTGAATCCAGCTCAGCTTGTAGAAGCCTTTGGCTTCCTGATTTACATTTTCTGTTGCCATTTGAATATAAGGTTTTGTATTGATATTGTCCTTTAGCACGATGCAACCTTGTGCGCATGCACAATTCGCTTTGCAAAGTTAAACAATATCCTCCACATGGCGTTGTTGTTTTGTAACAAACCTTTTCATTCTTGTTTCTTTTCTGTCCAAATGCAGGGGAAAAAGGGCTTTCCCACCCTGTTTTTGTCCCTTTTTTGTAAAAGTTTGTTAAATCTCAGTACTATGTATTGCAAGGTATTATTATTTCACCTACCTTTGCACCCGAAATCGATAATAAACGGTTGTTACAACCCTAACATTACCGATAAAACAACAAACATTGACGATAAAAATAACTATCAACTTATAACTTTTAACTTACAAGCGTATGAACGTGGACAATGCAAAATCGCAGATGCGGAAGGGAATGTTGGAGTATTGCATTATGCTTTTGCTCAATGAGAAGGCATACTACACATCCGACATCATCCAGCGTCTGAAGGAAGCAAATCTGCTGGTCGTCGAAGGCACGCTCTACCCGTTGCTGACACGACTGAAGAATGACGGTTTGCTGGGTTATGAATGGCAGGAGAGCACGCAGGGGCCTCCTCGCAAGTATTATGTGCTTACCGACGAAGGCAAGGAAACCCTGGAGCAGTTAGACACTGCCTGGAGCGAGTTGGAAAGCACAGTCAGGAAACTGAAAGGCAGGCGACTGCTGATTGAAAACTAACACATTATTATATATAAAACTTGTCCCTTTGGGGACGATTTAACAGATAAAGCAAATTATGAAAAAGAATATAACCATCAATCTTTGTGGCAGACTCTACCAGATAGACGAGGATGCTTACGAACTCCTGAGCCACTACACAGAAACCCTGCGCAACTACTTCCTGAAGCAGGAGGGTGGCAAGGAAATAGCCGACGACATCGAGGAGCGCATCGCTGAACTCTTCGACGACCTCAAGGCCAAGGGCACTGAAGCCATCACCATCGAACACGTGGAGGAAGTGATTCACCAAATCGGACAAGTGGAGGAAATCGCTGGCGAAGACACCTCAGCCGACACCTCCAAGGGGACTGATGCCCAGGCAAGCGCTTCTGAAAAAACTCAGCAGACAGGAACCACCAAGAAGTTCTATCGTGACTCGCAGAACAAGATGCTGGCAGGTGTCTGTGCAGGATGTGCCCAGTACTTCGGAGGCTCTGCCAATGGTTGGCGTTGGGGCTATGCCCTCGCATGCATCGCTTGGTGGTTGCTCACAGGCATCACACCACTCTCCGTGGGAGGTTTCTTCGCACTCATCCCCTTCGCATTCCTGTTGGCACCTATCGCCTTCGCCCCCTTCGTCCCCTATCTCCTGACAGCCATCATCGCCCCTGAGACGCAGACCCCAGAGGACGTGCTGAAGATGAAGGGCAAGGAAGTCAATCCCCAGAACCTGGCCACCGAGGTGCAGGAAGGCGTTATTCGGAAGAAAACTGACAACGGCTCCACTTTCTGGAAAATCTTCGTAGGCATCATCTCCGTCGGCCTCAGCACGCTGTTGACCATCGGCTTCATCGTGGCGCTCACCTTCTTCGTCATCTTCCTTGTGGCATCGGAAACAATGGCAGACAGCTGGTGGAACATCTACGAGCCCGAAGACCTCCAGGCCATCACCTTCCCCGTCATCCTCAGCGGCATCATGTTGCTCTGCTCCATCGGTATCCTCCTCTTCTGCTCCATCCATGCAGCCATCAGCTCCTTTGGCAAGACCCCATCCATGAAAGTCCGTCAGCGTGTCATGTGGTTCCTCCTCTGGGTCGCATCAGTCATCGGATTCATCGGATGCACCACATGGGCAGTGAATCGCCTTGCAAAGACGCAGACAGCCCGTTGGGACAAAAGAGCAGGCAAGCGGACAGATGGCATCGAAGTGACCATCACCGACGAACTGGGGCATCCTTTCAACGAGACAGACTACTACTTCTTCAAAGAAAACGATTGGGAAATGGTGACAGCTGAGCACACCGACCGCTACACCTACAGCGGCGAGTACTTTACAGGCGATGAGGACGTGCGCTATCTCGACGACTGCAACGACTACGAGCCACTCATCTACACAGCCCGCAAGCACGAGGATGACGTAGAGCCAGGCTATTACCGTCTCAGCGCAGCGGTCAAGGCCAACGACGTCAACAAGTTCATCTACCTCTACGGCATCACCATCGACGAAGAGACCAACGACACCGTCACGATAGCCGACAAGGTGAAGGAGATTCCGAATTGCGGTCTGGAGAAAGGAAACATCTGGGAACTCCTCAGCCTCGAAGAAGGCAATGCGTTCATATCTGAATACCCCAACACCCTCAACGACCCCGTGCTGAAGGAACTCGTTGACCGTCTTCCAGAGCGTGACAAGCGTAAGGTGCTGGGTGCTCACGACGGTCTCGGCTATGGCTGGAGCTACATCTACATCGACAGCATCAAGGTGGACAAGCCCCACAACACCATCTTCTACGGTGTTACCACCGACAAGGAAATCACAGGCCATAACCCCACCACAGGCTGGTTCTCCGCCACCGACTTCAAGCTGGAGAAGATTGCAAATCTGTAAACGCAGACAACATTTTCTCTCACAGATATAAATACTTAATGGACGAGCCACCGGCTCAACGCCCTTGAGGCTCCGGCTCAACGCCTTTGAGCTACCGGCTCGTTGCCTTGGAGGTACCGGCTCTGTACCAGAAAACAAAAGCACTGCCCTGATTCGGGGCAGTGCTTTGGAATTATTGGCAAGGTAACTTAGAATCTCACGTACATTTCTGCCCAAAGCTCGTTGTAGTCAGGGTTGGCGAGGGCACGATTGTGGACATGGCTGTACTGCACCTGCAACATCAGGTTCTTGTGAATTTGGAAGTTGGGTACGATGCTGTAGATGGTCTTGGTGCTGTCCCAAGTCTTGTCGGCACGGTAGGTGTCGTACTTGCCATAGACTTTGAGCCAAGGTGTGCAGGGAACACCAACGGTGGCATACCATCCGTCAGCCTTGCCTTCGCCTGTGTAGTTGGCCAGGATGCCCTGAGAATGGGCGTACTCAGCACGGACAGTCCAGGCGTTGTGCTCGTACTTGACACCTGCTGCCCAGCGATTACGATCCACCTCTGTGCCGTCAGCGAGCACGTAGTCGCCCGTCCATCCGAAGAGGCCAATGAAGAAATCCTTGATGGGCTGAATCTGGATGGAACCGATGTAGTCCTTGTGGCCGTTCTTGTCGCCTGCGTTGATGCCCTGACCGTTCATCACCTGCATCTGGTAGTGGATGAAGCGGTGGCCATCTTTCTTCGATGGGAAGAGGTCGCCCTGCAACTGAATGCCCTGGTCACGACCGCCATTGCCGACGTTGCCGTCCTTGTCGCCGATACCTGCAATGTTGTTGGTGATTTGGGAATAGTCACCAGCACCCACATCCCAAGGGTTGTAGGGGTTCTCGAATGTGAAGGCACGCTTGTACTGACCCACCTTGATGGCGAGTTCCTTCCAATGAGCCCACTCCAAGTAGTAGTCCTTCATGTGGAAAGTGGAGTTGCTGATTTGCACCTGAATACGGTATTTGAAATCAGTGAGGATGGAACCGTCCATATACAGACGGGTGAATCGCTGGCTGAAACCTGTACCCCCCTTCGAGCCGTCTTGGTCGCTGTAGGAGTATTTGCCGATGAAATAGCCTCCGATTTTGGGTGCTGAGGCGTAGTCGGTGAGTTTGCGGCTGTAGGCAGGTTTGCCATCAGCAGAAGCGGCAGGAGCACTCTGGAAGGCACTCTCAAGGCTGTTGTTCACAAGGCTGGTGAGGAATCCGGAGCCAGGGGTCTCGTTGGGGGAGAACTCTGAAGTCTCCGTGATTTCGTCAGAAGGGACTTGCACCTCCTGCGTCTCGTCGTTCTCTGCCCAAAGGGGCATGGTGGCAAATGATGCCAGCAAAATTGTCGATAAAATCTTTTTCATACTTATTTAATAGATTATCATTGTGATGAATGTTTCACTTTCTTCTTGAGCCGTTTCAACTCCTTCAGGGATGCCTTTCCTGCCACCTCACCCAAATCAATCATCTTGGCAATCTTGTCTGAAGCAAAATCGTGCGCCCCATAACCCTTGAGTTTGGGATTGATGTAAACATCTGCATCTTCGCTGTTCTGGTGGTACTTCTTCAAATCCACTCTCAGCATGGACATCAAGCCCGACAGGTCGTTCTCGTGCTTATTGACAGTCAGGTCAACCGCTATCACATAGTCGGCACCCATGTCACGTGCCACATCGACAGGCAGATTGTTGAGCACACCTCCATCCACCAATTGCATATTGCCTATCTTGACGGGCTTGAACACCAATGGAATGGCCATGCTGGCACGCATGGCTTGTGCCAAATCACCTTCGCTGAGCACTACCTCTCGTATCTTCTTCACATCTACAGCCACACATCGGAAGGGGATAGGAAGTGAGTCGAAATCCGTCACGATTCCTCCCGTCATCTCCCGCAATGTCCAGATGATGCTGTCACCCATCAACGAACCCGAGAAGATGTCCAACCAAGACTGGGTACGGAAGAGCGAGTCCAGTTGTTTGCTGTCGTAACCAATGGAATAAAGTCCTCCCACGATGGAACCAATGCTTGTTCCCACCACCATGTCGATGGGCACGCCAGACTTCTCTACTGCCTTCAGCACACCCACCGTTGCGGCACCTTTGGCACCACCACCACCTAATACAAGCGCCACCTTCGGGCGACGACTCTCGTTGTACTCCCGAAACGACTGTGCCGTCAGTGGCAGACTGGCTACTATGTATATAAATAGTGTGAGGACGAATCTATTCATGTCTGTTGAACAAAGAAATATCGTCTATTTCGTAATATCTGTTGTTGCTATCTGGAACTGTGGCACTGGCACTCCTTCATTGTTGAAGAGCGAAGGTTGTGGATAATCGTCCCATCCATATCGCACAGTCGTTGCACTGACACCTGCTGGCAATGTGACAGCCACCGTTGTATTATCCACGATGTGAGTGTCTGCCCACTGATACTTGCCATCGATGAGGACGGCAAAGTCGTTCAATTTGTCACCTTTCACCTTTAGGCCTGAACCTGTCTCCACAAACGTAATGACGACTGTGCCATTCTCGATGCGGGCAGAAGCTGGTTTGGGCACATCAGTTCTTGTGCTCCGTTCGCCGTATGCCATCTTCATCATCTGCATGCAAGCACGATGACCAGCTGTTGCCTTGTCCTGTGGATGGATGTCGTTGTACTCACCCGTATCGAACGTTGGAGCCAACGATGCTCCCTTGATGTGCTGGGAGGCAATGTACTGCTCCTGACGAATCTTCGTCCAACTCGTCTCCACAGGCTGATCGTGCTTCGACATATAGCCAGGCAACTGCATGATGACCACAGGAAAGTCCGTCTTGAACTGCTTTCTCCATGCTGTCACCATCGCCTCCAACATATCTGCATAACCCTCTGGATGACTCAGATTCGATTCACCTTGATACCACAACATTCCCTTCACGGGGAAGTCCTGCAAAGGAGCAATCATGGCATTATAAAGTCCTGTTGGATTATCGACGAAATATGTGCTGGCTGGTTTGCGAGGCATCGTGCAACCCACAGCCATCTCCAGCTCCTGAGCGAGAGGAATCACCTGATCACCCACCTCCAACTGATAGAGTTTTCCTTTGGTGAAATTGCCCATGCCGCTCTGCGACATGAGATGCACCACGATGTCGTTCTTACCAGCACGAAGGATGCCCTCCTTCACCGTATAGACACGTGGAGGATATTCGTAGGTCGTGTTGCCTACATACTGACCATTCACAAAGATGGTGTCAGCATCTTTCATGGCACCAAAACGAAGCACAGCTTGCTTTCCTGCCAAGTCGGCAGGTACATCCACTGACGTGTGGAACCAGTAGGAGCCGTTCTTGAAATTGCTCCAATTGGAAAACATATCAACCTTCTTCCAAGCAGAAAAGTCATAGCCCTCAGCACGCCATTTGTTCACGATGGTGTCAGTGGCCATCATCTGATTCTCCCAATCGTTGCCTGCCTTGTTCTCTGCGTTTCGTACACTGTCCACCCAATTCTCCTGATGATATTTCTGCTTGGCCAATTCCTTGTCATAGCCCTCAAACGTGGCCAGCACTTCACGTGGCATCCAGGCTTGTACCTGCGTGCCACCTACTGCCGAATTGATGATGCCGATGGGCACACCCTGCTCCGCTTGCAGTTCCTTGGCCATGAAGTAGCAGATGCCACTCACCTCTGCACAATTCTGAGGCGTGATGTTCTGCCAAGGCAGACACTGCACATCGTCATTGGGACGCACATAGTTGAACTGATGAGGAAACTTCAAATAGCGAATCTGGTCATTTGAGTAGTCTTTCACCAAGTCACCCACCACATCCATGCAACGACGGATGGGCAACTCCATGTTCGACTGTCCAGAACACAAGAACACATCGCCCACCAACACATTCTCTATCTTCTGATGATGCACGCTCGACTTAGCCACAGCCGAAACATCCAACGTATAAGGACCACCAGCCTTCATCTTCGGCAGATAGACCTTCCAGGTGCCATCAGCCTTCACCTTTGTCTGTGCCCGAAGGCCATTCATCGCCACAACAATCTTTTCACCAGCCACACCTTTGCCCCACACGGGTACCTTCGTATCACGTTGCACCACCATTCCATCAGCAAAGAAGTGTGGCATCTGCAACCTTCTGTTGGCATTTCCCTGAGCCTGCATCAGTACGCAAGCCAGCAACATTCCTGTCAGTAAAAGAAACTTTTTCATATCAAATGTTCACAAAAAATCGATATATCGGTGCAAAGATACACATTTTAATTAGGAAAGAGGAATTGGGAATGAGGAATTGTTACTTTTTTTAAGAAAAAACGTCCAAAATGGCAAATAATACCCAATTCCTCATTCTTAATTCCTCATTCTTTCTTACCTTTGTCCCGTCAAAACACAAATAACAATTCAAACATGAAACGAGGACTGGTTTTGGAAGGAGGGGGCATGCGCGGACTCTTCAGCGAAGGTTTTTTTGATGTGATACAGGAAGCTGGCATCACGGTGGACGGCATCATTGGCGTGTCGGCTGGTGCCCTGTTTGGGTGCAACTTCAAATCTCATCAGCCAGGGCGTGGACTCCGCTACAACACTCGCTTCAAGAACGACCCTCGTTATATGGGATGGTGGTCATTCCTGACAACGGGCAATCTGGTTAATGCCAAGTTTGCCTACCACACGATGCCTATGGAATTGGATGTATTTGACATCCCAGCCTTCGAAGCCGACCCCACAGATTTCTACCTTGTTTGTACCGATATTGAGACAGGACAACCTATCTATCAGCAGATTGACCATGTGGAGGATGAAACACTTGAGTGGTTTCGTGCCACAGGCTCCATGCCCATCGTCTCCACCCCTGTAGAGATAGATGGACGCAAACTCTTGGATGGTGGATTGGTGGATTGCATCCCCCTTCAACACTTTCAAACCCTTGGTTATGACCGCAACATCGTCATCCTGACTCGTCCCAAAGGCTATCAGAAGACCCCCAACAAACTCATCAACCTATTCAAGTGGTGGTATCCCAAATACCCCAAGATAGCAGAATGTATGGCACGTCGCCATGAGATGTATAACGCTGAACTCCAATACATTGAGGAACAAGCACAAAAAGGCAACATCCTTGCCATCTATCCTGACTATCCTCTCAACATCGGACGCATCGAACTGAATGAACCCAAACTGCGTGCCATCTACCAGCATGGACGAGAAAAAGCAACTGCCATGCTGGATGAAGTGAGGAGGTTCATTCCGAGTTCTTCATCATATTCCTGACGTTCCATCCGTACCAAAGTAGGGCGATGAAGAAGATGACCATCATGACGATGGCGGTCGTGTCTGGTTGGACGGTATAGAGCCAGATACTCGCTCCAAAGCCTAAGGCTATGAAGACGAGTGAAAGGATCATGAAGAGTTTTTTGAGCTTTTCCATATTGAGAGGGTGGGGAGTAGGAAGATAAGGATAGGGAGCGGGGGAACCGCTCCCTACGAGATTTATTTATTCAGTTTCCAAGTGAAGCCATCCTTGGTGTCCTTGACCTCGAAGCCGAGGCTGGCGAGTTGGTCGCGAATCATGTCGCTGGTGGCCCAGTCTTTATTGGCCTTAGCTTTCATGCGCTGTTCGAGGAGCATGTCAACCACCTTTCCGAAGGCTTCTTCGCGTGCATCGCTCATGCCGTTGGCTGAACCCACAGAGGCTGAGGGTCGGATGCCAAGGAGGTCGAAGGTAAAGAGCTTGAAGGTATCTTTGAGTGCCTCCAATACTTCAGCAGAGATGGTCTCCTTCTTGTCAACGATAGAGTTGATGGTCTTAGTGGCCTCGAAGAGGTGGGAGATGACGATGGGTGTGTTGAAGTCGTCGTAAAGGGCATCGTAGCAGTTCTGTTTGAGAGCCTCGACATAGTCAAGGCCTATAGAACCGCTGTCGGAGGGTTGAAGGGTTTGGAGAGCTTTCCAGGCATCGAGGAGGCGTTCCAACCCTTTTTCGGAAGCTTGGAGGGCTTCGTTGCTGAAATCGACGGTGGAACGGTAGTGAGCTTGCAGGATGAAGAAACGGATGGTCATGGGCGAGTAAGCCTGAGCGAGTGCAGGATGGTTGCCAGAGAAGAACTGTGGCAGGGTGATGAAATTGCCAAGCGACTTGCCCATCTTCTGTCCGTCGATGGTAATCATATTGTTGTGGAGCCAGTAGGTCACCATTTGGTCGCCCTGACTGGCCACCGCCTGAGCTATCTCGCACTCGTGATGTGGGAACACCAAGTCCATGCCTCCTCCGTGGATGTCGAAATGGGATCCCAAGTATTTGCGTCCCATCGCTGTGCATTCGCAATGCCAACCAGGGAATCCATCGCTCCAGGGAGATGGCCAACGCATGATGTGTTCAGGCAATGCCTTCTTCCAAAGGGCAAAGTCGGCCTGATTCTTCTTCTCTCCAACTCCAGCGAGGTCACGGCTGGCATCTTTCACATTCTCCAAACTACGTCCGGAAAGGATGCCATACTTATGTACTTTGTTGTACTTCTCCACATCGAAGTAGATGGAGCCATTGCTTTCGTAAGCAAAACCGTTGTCAAGAATCTGCTTGACAAGCTGTTGCTGTTCGATGATGTGCCCTGTGGCATGGGGTTCGATGCTGGGTGGAAGACAATTGAGGGCTTCCATCGCCTCGTGGTAGCGGTTGGTGTAGTACTGCGCCACTTCCATGGGCTCCAGTTGCTCCAAGCGAGCTTTCTTGGCAATCTTGTCCTCGCCTTCATCGGCATCATGCTCCAAGTGCCCCACATCGGTAATGTTGCGCACATAGCGTACCTTGTAACCGATGTGCTGGAGGAAACGGAAAACGATGTCGAAGGTGATGGCTGGACGTGCATGTCCGAGATGTGCGTCACCATATACTGTAGGTCCGCAGACGTACATGCCCACGTGTGGCGCATGCAGTGGGCGGAACACCTCTTTCTTTCTGGTCAGGGTGTTGTAAACGTAAAGTGCCTGTTCCATATTATTATATGATTATCATGTTTTAATTTGTTGATGTTCATCAGTAAGTCAAATGTACCTGTCCATCCCAAACATCGTCGATGGATAAGGTGGTTGTGATGCCCTGCGATGTCACAGGTGATTTTCCAGAAAAGAAGGAACCCGAGAACCACGTGATTTGATTCTGCACCAAAGGAATTTCGAACTTACGCTCCTCATACAGCAAATTGTCTGAATCGTCGTATGCTGTGACCATCAGATTGATGGTGCCTTCGGTGTCGTGCAGGAAGGTATAGAGGTCGAATTGCGATTCTCCGTCGTTGGAGAAGAATACGGTCTGTGTGGATTTGGTGACCCCCAGTCCCGTACTGGCATCGAAATGTCCACTGCCACCCGTGTATTGGAAACGCAGTTGAGCCACATCAGCAGGAATCTTGTCCTCGATCACAAAGCGACAAAGCGCTACAATGCGATGGAGGGTCAATTTCAATGTCTGAGGTTCAGCACCGATGGTGATAGTGGTGTTGTAGAGGAATGTGTCGGTATAGCCTGTTCCACTGCCACTTTTTGTAAGATTCGAGAACTGAATTTTGGCAGGGTCGGTCGTCGTGGGATTCTTATTACAACTATGTGCGATCACCACCAACTGATAGGTTCCTTCTTCCAACTGGAAATTGGCAGTGCCAAAATCCTCATCACCCAATTTTTGGTCTTCCTTCTTCAGGCGTGTTCCCTCAGAGTCGTAGATGACAAAGTTCAGACGGGTGCAGATATCGGCCACTGCACCACGAGTAGAAACATTGAAGGGAGTCTGCTCCAATTGGAAAACACTCAACGTGAGATTGCCTTGAGGAAGAGAAGGCTTCTCCTCTTCAGGCAGTTCCAACTTCTCGCATGCCATCATCAGCATCGGGAGAAGTACAATCAGAAAAAATCGAATAGTTTTCATAAGCTAATAACTGATATTGATGACGGGCCA
>CAJOGQ010000003.1 GCA_905234125.1 uncultured Bacteroidaceae bacterium
GTCGTCAGGGTTGCCTTTCCCGCCATCGCCCAATATCGCTTGTTGCATCCATACTTAAACCCTGCTATGACATGCCCCAAATGAGTAGATTTGCCATTCTTCGATACAACATTGCTGTGAGCGACAAGCAGGAAATGCAGATGCTCGGGCATGATGACAAAATCCTGAACTTCCAACATTGGATAGAACTTGTGTATGCTTTCCTTGAGTTCTTCTTCCACCATTTTCCCAATTGGAGATAGAGCCACATGGGGTGCATCTGGATCTCCGTCGGGCTTTTCAAGTTGACCTGCCATTTGACCGAGGGGTTGGCGGAGTGTTTGGGTTGTGGTAATGGTGATGTGGTAGTAGCCTTTGTAACTGTAATCGTGGGAAAGGCTGCGCCGCTTCATGCTGTGAATGGTGGGTTTGTGGAATTTAGGGTTATTCATTTTAAGGGGTGTGAAAAACGCCGCAGAACGGAATTCTGCGGCGCTTTTATTTATACTATATAATATAATATGTGTACATTTAGTCAGCCAGCTTTGCCTTGATGAACTCGCGGTTCAAGCGAGCGATGTTGGCGATGGTTTCGCACTTTGGACATACAGCTTCGCAAGCGCGGGTGTTGGTGCAGTTACCAAAGCCGAGTTCGTCCATCTTGGCTACCATAGCCTTGGCACGACGGGCTGCCTCTACGCGGCCTTGTGGAAGAAGGGCGAGCTGCGATACCTTCGAGCTGACGAAGAGCATGGCAGAGCCGTTCTTACAAGCTGCTACGCAGGCACCACATCCGATGCAGGAAGCGCAATCCATTGCCTCATCAGCATCCTCCTTAGGAATGAGGATGGCATTGGCATCCTGTGGAGCACCTGTGCGGACAGTGGTGTAGCCACCAGCCTGAATAATCTTGTCGAAGGCAGAGCGATCGACCATGCAGTCCTTGATGACAGGGAAACCAGCCGAACGCCAAGGCTCGATGGTGATGACGTCGCCCTCGTTGAATTTGCGCATGTAGAGCTGGCAAGTGGTGGCTCCACGCTCGGTCTTGCCGTGAGGCGTACCGTTGATGTAGAGTGAGCACATGCCGCAGATGCCCTCGCGGCAGTCGTGGTCAAACACGAAAGGCTCCTTGCCTTCCTCAATCAGTTGCTCGTTGAGGATGTCGAGCATCTCAAGGAATGAAGTGTCACCAGGGATGTCCTTCATTACCTTCTCTTCAAAATGACCCGCATCTTTCGGACCATTCTGCTTCCAGTATTTTACTGTGAATGATTTTAATACTTTTTCAGCCATAGTTCCTTAGTTTTTATAGTTACGGGTTTGTACTTTGATTGCTTCGTATTCGAGTGGCTCCTTGATGAGCTCTGGAGCTGTGGCGTCGTCGCCCTGATACTTCCAGCAGCCCACGTAGAAGAAGTTCTTGTCGTCGCGCTTGGCTTCGCCTTCTTCGGTCTGGTGCTCCTCGCGGAAGTGACCACCACAGGACTCTTCACGAGAGAGTGCATCGTAGGCGATAAGTTTGCCCATCGTGATGAAGTCGTCGAGGTGGATGGCCTTGTCGAGCTCGATGTTGAGGCCCTCGCGAGTGCCAGGGATGAAGAGGTTGGTGTCAAATTCCTTGCGGAGCTCGTCGATGAGCTTGATGCCCTTCTCGAGACCTTCCTTGGTGCGACCCATTCCGATGTACTCCCAGCAGATGTGGCCGAGTTCCTTGTGGATGGAATCGACAGAACGCTTGCCCTTGATGTTCATGAGCTTCTGGATGCGCTCCTCAGTAGCCTTCTCCACCTCAGCGAACTCAGGAGCATCGGTAGAGATGCGTGGCCAGATGGACTGGTCGGCGAGGTAGTTCTGGATGGTGTAGGGGAGCACGAAGTAACCGTCGGCGAGACCCTGCATGAGGGCAGAAGCACCGAGGCGGTTAGCGCCGTGGTCGGAGAAGTTGCACTCACCAATGGCGAAGAGACCTGGAATGGAGGTCTGGAGTTCGTAGTCCACCCAGATACCGCCCATTGTGTAGTGGATGGCTGGGAAGATCATCATCGGGTTGTAGTAGTCCATGCCGTTCTTGGTGGCACGCTTCTCGCCTGGGTTCACGTCGGTAATTTCCTCATACATGTCGAAGAGGTTGCCGTAGCGCTGACGAATCACGTCGATGCCGAGACGCTGGATGGACTCAGAGAAGTCGAGGTAAACAGCGAGACCCGTGTTGTTCACGCCGAAGCCCTTGTCGCAACGCTCCTTGGCAGCACGTGAAGCCACGTCGCGAGGAACGAGGTTACCGAATGCTGGATAGCGGCGCTCCAAGTAGTAGTCGCGGTCTTCCTCTGGAATCTCCCAACCCTCCTTGGTGCCAGCCTGCAGAGCCTTGGCATCTTCGAGTTTCTTTGGCACCCAGATACGGCCGTCGTTACGCAGAGACTCTGACATCAGGGTCAGCTTCGACTGCTTGTCGCCGTGTACAGGAATACAGGTGGGGTGAATCTGCACGTAGCAAGGATTTGCGAAGTAAGCGCCCTTGCGGTAGCAAGACATGGCAGCTGTACAGTTGCAACCCATTGCGTTGGTGGAGAGGAAGTAAGTGTTGCCATAACCACCCGTTGCAATCACAACGGCGTTGGCAGAGAAGCGCTCCAGCTTACCAGTCACGAGGTTCTTGGCGATGATACCACGAGCCTTTCCGTCGATAATGACTACGTCGAGCATCTCATAACGGGTGTAGAGCTTCACCTTACCTGCGTTTACCTGAGCAGAGAGTGCAGAGTAAGCACCCAAGAGGAGCTGCTGACCTGTCTGACCCTTAGCGTAGAAAGTACGAGACACCTGAGCACCACCGAACGAACGGTTGGCCAGTGTGCCACCATACTCACGAGCAAAAGGAACGCCCTGAGCTACGCACTGGTCGATGATGGAGTTCGACACCTCAGCCAGACGATACACGTTGGCCTCACGAGCACGGTAGTCACCACCCTTCACGGTGTCGTAGAACAGACGGTAGATGGAGTCGCCGTCGTTCTGATAGTTCTTGGCTGCATTGATACCACCCTGTGCAGCGATGGAGTGCGCACGGCGTGGAGAGTCCTGAATGCAGAAATTGAGCACGTTGAAGCCCATCTCACCAAGAGATGCGGCAGCCGAAGCACCAGCCAGACCCGTACCAACGACAATGACATCGAGCTTCAGCTTGTTCTTTGGGTTCACCAGACGCTGGTGTGCTTTGTAGTTCGACCACTTCTCAGCAACTGGTCCCTCAGGAATTTTAGAATCTATATTGATTGCCATAATTTGTTTTGAGTGAAAAGTGAAAAGTGAAAAGTGAAAAATCAAAGTTACATAAGACTAACACTTTCTTTCCACTTATGAATTATTATCTTTTTTCTAAATAGCAGTGAAGAGTGTCAAAATGAAAAGGCGAGCAATCGGTAAATCAGATTTTTCACTTTTCATTTTTCACTTATAAAGATTACATCCAGAAAGGAACGACCTTGCCTTCACAGCCGCCGAGGCAGTCAGGGCATACAGCGAATGCGATAGCCACGATGGCGAAAAGAGCCATCACCACGGTTGACCAGATGTAGCCGATGTACTTCCAGCGGCAGAACCAGGTGTGTCCGCTCCAGCCCAGCGTCTGCAGGGCTGACCAGAAGCCGTGAGTGAGGTGGAACCAGATGGCCACAATCCAAACGAGGTAGAGAGCCACGAAGATGGGGTTGGAGAATGTGAACTTGATCCAGCCGAAACCATCTGTAGGAGAGAACTGACCTTCCGCACCGATGATTTCTGCCCACATCATGTTGCACCAGAAATCCTTCAGGTGAAGCAGAAGACCCAAGCACACGATGATGCCAAGCACCAGCATGTTCTGACTTGCCCATTCCACAGCCGCTGGCTTGTCGGTCACCTCATACTTGTTGTTGCCGCGAGCCTTACGGTTCTGGAATGTGAGGATGAAGGCGTAGATGACGTGAATGCACATCAGGGCAGCCAAAGCGCAGGTAGCCGCGATGGCATACCAGTTGGAGCCGAGCAATTCACAAATCTGGTTGTACGCCTCTGCACTGAAAAGTGCCACTACGTTCATGCATCCATGAAACGTCAGGAAGAGAATCAGCGCCAAGCCAGTCACCGACATGATCACTTTCCTTCCGATTGAAGAGTTACATAACCACATAAAATGTTAAAGAATTAAAGTTATTAATTGAGTTTATTTAGTTTTCCGCAAAAGAGTAACTGCAAAAATACCTTAATTTTCTGAAACACCCAAGCCTTTTCCGAAAAATATTCATTTTTGAGCATTATTTTTTCTCTTGTCCCCCTTTTTCTCCCCTAAAAGACATCCGTACATGATATTCTGAGTCAGTTTGAGGTTAGAAGCCCCTGTTTAACCTCCCCTCAATGGGGAGCGGGTATTGAGCCGGTACCCCAAGGGCATTGAGCCAGTAGCTCAAGGGCGACGAGCCGGTAGCTCAAAGGCGTTGAGCCGGTAGCTCATTTCGCACCATTATCTAACCCATTGCTCTGGGTTCAATCTCGAACTGCCACTGCGGAGTTGGAAATGAAGGATGTAGCGTCCATCGGAATCTTGGCCCACGGCGCCAAGGGTAGTGCGAGTCTTCACCGTCTGACCTTTGCTGACAGACACGGAGGAAAGGCCTGAATAGACGGAGATGTAGGAGCCGTGACGGAGCATCACGTGATAGGAACCACCATATTGGAAGATGGAGCTGACGGTGCCATCGAACACGGCACGGGCGGAACAGCCTTGCTGACCACGAATGTCAATGCCTTTGTTGTCGAGGGTCACGTTGCGAAGACCTGAGACGGTGTAGTTGCCATAGTGACCCACGACGTTGTAGTTGCCTGTGATAGGCATTGGCAGACGGCCTTTGTTGCTGGCGAAATTGCTGGAGAGCTTGGCGTCGGCGTTGGCATCGCTGCTCTTCCAAGCCTCATATTTTGTGCGTTCCTCTTTTTCTTCCTTCGTGGCGGTCTTCACATTGGCCTCAGCAGTCTTGGCATCGGCTTTCGCCTTTTCGGCTCTCTTGCGTGCTTCCTCCTTCTCGGCAGCGGTCTTGGCAGCCTTGCGAGCGGCTTCAGCAGCTTCGGCGGCCTTGCGTGCCTGCTCAGCTTTGGCTTTGGCCTCAGCCAACTTGCGAGCCTTCTCACGGGCTTCTGCCTCAGCTTTCTTGCGAGCTTCCTCAGCCTTGCGTTTGCGTTCAGCCTCAGCACGTCGGGCTGCTTCTATCTCGGCCTGGATGATGCGGTCAATCTCTGCATTGAGTGCCTGTTCCTTTTTCTGATAGTCCTGAATCTGGCGTTGGACGGTGGCGATGTTCTTGTTGAGGAAAGCCACTTGCGTCTGTGCATTGGCCTTCATGCCCTGCAATCGCTTCTGCTGTTGTTCCACCGTCTGCAGGTTGTGCTCTTTCTGCGTCTTGGCAGAAAGGAGTTCGTTCTGCTTGGCACGCACCTCCAACTGCTTCTCCTTCAGGAGTTCGCCCTGTGCCTTCTGGAAGGTGGAATACTCCTGCATGTAGCGAAGTCGGCGAACCATCTGGGTGAAGTTGTCGGCAGAGAAGATGAACATCAGCTTGTTCTGCACGGAACGGTTCTTGCGCATATACACCATCGATCTGGCGTAGCGCTTCTTCTTCACGTCAAGCTCTTGCTGAAGCTTGGTCAGCTGGTGGTTGAGGGTGTCGATAGTGGCTGAGAGCACCACGATGTCGTGGTTCAGGCTGTCGATGGAATGTTGCTGACGACCTATCTGATGGTCGAGCACCAGCACGCTGTCGAGGCTTGCCTTCACATTCTTGTTGAGCTGAGCCAACTGAGCCTGCGACTGCTGACGTGCCTTCTCAGTAGAAGCCTTTTCGTTCCTCAGTTGTGTCTTCTTGTCGACGGGCTTCTGTTGCTTCTTCTGCTGGGTCGTCTTCGTGGTCGTCTTTGTGGTGGTCGTCCGCTTAGTCGCAGTCGTAGTCTTTCCCCTACTCTGAGCCCATGAAGGAACGAGCAACGAAAAACTAAAAACTATCAGTAATAATATCTTCCCTATTGCACGCATCGCGTCAGCCTAAATTGCAAATTGTCAATCGCTAAATTGTCAATACCATTATTGTCCTATGATGCTACCAAACAACTTGTTGACATCGGTCTTCGTATATTTGCCCGATACAGCAGTATGGGTCGCCCAGTTGGCATTGCTGCCTTTGTTGGAGAGTCGGAGGTCGAGCTTGATGTCCTTCTTGGCAGGGATGGTGTAGGCAAACTTGTCGCCACTCTTCGCCTCTTGCCAGAAGAACTCCTGAATAGTCTTGAAATCGATGTTGTGGCTCTTGAGTGCCGTGAACTCCTCATAGCTCGTGTCAACATATCGCTTGTTCACACGATCGATGATCAGCACATTGTCGGGCGAAAGCTCCAGCCTCCCAATCTCCGCAATGCCCAAAACGGGGTCAACCAACGTGAGCTGTATCACGTCGCCATAACGCATACGGAGGGTGCCATTGGTGGTGACATCCTTCCCTTCCTGCGTGATGGTCACCTTCACCTTCGACGTGAAGTTGGTGCCCACAGGAATATTCATCTTGCTGAGGTCAGGGTCTTGCTTGTCGGGCTTCTTCGAAGAATTCGTCTTCGTGGTCTCCTTATTCTTCTTTTCCGACGTCGTGATGGTTGTGGTGGGCTTGGTCTTGTCCTTGTTCTTCGTCAGTTTCTTGGACGAGTGGCATGATGCCAATGCCAGCATCAGCATCACAAAGAATGACCATCGAATCGTAGTAGTTCTCATTTCTTCTTGGTTTTCTTATTGATTTGTATGATGTGTTGCCGCACATCCTCGCTCATTTCCTCGTCTTCCTTCTCCATCAGCTCCACAGCCTTGTCCATATACTCTTTGGCCTCGTCGTAGCGCTTCAGCTGGAAGAGCACCCAGGCAAGGGTGTCGAGGTAGGTGGCGTTGTCTGGATCCAGTTCGTTGGATTGCCGGCTCATCTCCTCAGCCCGCTGAAGGTCTTTCTTCTTCAGCGAGAGGTAGTAGGCGTAGTTGTTGAGCACCATCGCATCGTTCTGCCGATACACCAGACAGGAGTCGTAAGCCTGAAACGCCTTATCATCCTGCCCAAGGCTATGATAGATGTCGCCCATTAGCGCATACATGTTCACGCACAACTGCAGCTTGTTCTCATTGTCGCTGTTCTCCACACGTTCCAAGCCTCCCTTGAACGCATCCAGCGCCTTCTGTCTCTCCTTCATTTGGAAGTATCCCACACCCAGATAGTAGTAGAACACAGGATCATTGGTCTTGTATTCCACAGCTGGCTTGCAGATGTTCACCACGCCCACCGTGTCGTTCGCTTCGATAGCGTATGCCAAAATTTGCTTACGAGCCATATCGTTCTCTGGATCAATCCCCAGAATCTGATGCAATACAGGCTCCACATCCTGCTTCGGCATCGACTTGGTCAGCATGTAGCGCACCTTCAGTTCCAACAGGTCAGTCTCCTCCTGGGGCTGTTGCAACACCTTGTCGAAGAGATGCAACACCTTGGTGGAGTCGTCGTTGGCTGTCAGGTTCTCCCTCACAATCACAGCCATCATCCTCACACGGGCTGGCTCGTCTAAAGCCTTGTTGGTGAGAAGCCTTTCCAGATAGGACTGATAGAGTGAATCCTGCCCTTCCTGCATCTGGTAATAATTCACCATCGACAGCAACATGGTCACGTTCTCAGGATCTTTCTCCTCCACCATCTTGAACTGCTTGAGGGCGTCGACCTTCTTGCCAGCATCTAAATAGAGGTCGCCAATCACCACCTGATAGCGCAGGTCATTGGGATATTCATCGGCCAGATTCTTCATCTCCTCAAAGGCACGTTTCTCATCGTTCATCTGCAAAAAAAGCCTGAACTTCTCCATCGACAGCTGCTCACTCTTGCCCTCCTTCACCTCAATCTTGTCGAGCACCTTCACCATGTTCTCACGGTCATTCTTCTTGTCGTAGAGATCGAGGAGCATCATCAACACCTCGCCCTTCTCAGGAAACAGACGTGCCATCTCCTCTACATTCTTCAACGCCTCGTCATTGCGATGATTCTCCAAATAGAGCGACACCAAGCGGTTCTTGTACCAGTAGTTCGTGGGATAGAGCCTGCAAGCCTTCTCCAATGCCCTGATGGCCAACGTGTCATTCTTCACATAGCGATAGAGGTCGGCCAATTCATAGAGCACCACACCCGACTCAGGGTCGAGTTGACGGCAATAGTCAAACAGGTCAATCGCTGAATCGAAGTTACGAGCCAGCTTCTGTCGTTCAGCCTCTTGGAAGATGTAGTCGAACTTCGTCTGCTGAGCCCACGAAGAAACGAACAGGGAAAGACTAAAGATTAAAAGTGATAAGATTCTTTTCATCAGGCACATCGCGTTAGCCTATTACACATTATTATATTTATTTGGTTCCGCTATGTCCAAACCCACCAGCACCCCGCTCCGTCTCGTCCAACACATCCACCTCCACCAGCGAAGGCTGTTCGTGCTTGGCAATCACCATCTGGGCAATGCGCTCCCCGTCGTTGATGACGAACGGCTCTTGCGACAGATTCACCAGAATCACACACACCTCCCCACGATAGTCGGCATCAATGGTGCCTGGTGTATTGAGCACAGTCACTCCCTTCTTGATGGCCAAACCCGACCTCGGACGCACCTGCGCCTCATAGCCAGCCGGCAATGCCATAAATAAACCTGTGGGAACCAGCACACGAGCCATCGGATCCAACGTGATGGGTGCTTCCAAATTCGCTCTCAAATCCATACCTGCCGATTGCGGAGTGGCATACGCTGGCAACGGATGATGCGACTTATTGATAATTTTTACCTCCATAGTTGTAGAATTTGAGTGCAAAGGTAAGGAATAATTAGGAATTAGGAATTAGGAATTAGGAATTTTTACCATTTGAATCGTTGCATTTCCCATTTATTTACTACCTTTGCATTCAATTCCTCATTCCTAATTCCTCTTTCCAAATTATCGAAGAATGAATTGGCAACAACTGATATCTAATAAACGACTCGGGCAGGAGGATCTGCACGTCAATCGGATGGATGACCGCACCGAGTTCCGACGTGACTACGATCGCCTCATCTTCTCTGCCCCTTTCCGACGCCTGCAAAACAAGACCCAGGTGTTTCCTTTGCCAGGCAGTGTATTCGTGCACAACCGACTGACCCACTCCCTCGAAGTGGCCAGCGTAGGGCGCAGTTTGGGTGACGATGTGGCTCATGCCCTGATGGAGAGGAAACCTGAACTCGCCCAAACCCACATCCTCGAGATTGGTTCCATCGTTTCAGCCGCCTGTCTGGCTCACGATCTCGGAAACCCCCCTTTTGGACATTCCGGCGAACGTGCCATAGCCTCCTACTTCCTTGAAGATCAGGGTATTCAATACAAGAACCAGCTCACTCCTGAACAATGGGCAGACATCACCCATTTCGATGGTAATGCCAACGCTTTCCGTTTGCTCACCCATCAGTTCAAGGGACGTCGTGCAGGTGGATTCGTGCTCACTTATTCCACCCTCTCCAGCATCGTCAAGTATCCCTTCCCTGCCACCGAGGCTGTCAAGCAGAAGTTTGGCTACTTCACTCAGGAAAAGGACATCTACGACCGCATCGCCATCGAACTCGGACTCGGACGCAGAGGCGAAGGATGGTTCCGTCATCCTCTGGCCTATCTGGTGGAGGCGGCTGATGACATCTGCTACGAAATCATGGACATCGAAGATGCCCACAAACTCAAAATTCTTTCCTTCGAAGAGACACGTGACCTCATGCTCGGTTTCCTGACTCCTGAACGGCGTGCACACATCATCGAGCGCAGCCAGAGCGTGGACGACAAGAACGAGAACGTGGTGTATTTCCGTTCCTGTGCCATCGGAGCCCTCGAACAGGAATGTGTCCGTATGTTTGTGGAGAACGAAGAAGCCATCCTCAACGGCACCTTCGAGGGTTCCCTCATCGATCACTCCTGTCCTCTCGTTCACGATGCCTACCAGACTTGCGTGAAAGTGGCCAAGAGCCGCATCTACCGTAGTCGTGACGTGGTGGACACAGAATTGGCAGGTTACAAGATTATCTACACCCTCATCCAACTCTTCACCAACGCTGTGATGAACCCTCACCACGCCTACAGTAGCCTTTTGCTCGACCGTGTGTCCTCCCAATACGAGGTTGATAGTCAAGACACCTATGTCCGTATCATGGCCGTGCTTGACTACCTCTCTGGCATGACCGACGTCTTTGCCCTCGACCTCTATCGCAAAATCAACGGAGAAAGCCTACCAATGATTTAAAATAACAATAACTACTATCACAATTTAATCGGATATGAACAAGTTTGAATTGATGGCACTGCCGTATGCAATAGATGCGCTGGAGCCTATAATCAGTAAACAGACGTTGGAGTTTCATCATGGGAAGCATTTGGCGGCCTACGTCAATAATCTGAATGCACTGTTGCCAGGCAGCGGGTTGGAAGAAGCACATTTGGAGGAAATTGTCTGCAAGGCCTCAGGGGGCATCCTGAATAATGCGGGTCAGGTACTGAATCACGAGTTGTACTTCGGACAATTCACGGGAAAGCCGACGAAGCAGGAACCAACGGGTAGGTTGGCAGAGGCCATTATTAGAGATTTCGGTTCAATAGAGGCGTTCAAAGAAGAGTTTCAGAAGAAAGGAGCGACACTCTTCGGCAGCGGATGGGTGTGGCTGTCAGCTGACACAGAGGGCAAGCTGGTCATCACGCAGGAAACAAATGCCTCCAACCCTGTGCAGAAAGGTTTGAAGCCATTGCTGACGTTCGACGTTTGGGAGCATGCCTATTATCTTGACTACCAAAATCGACGCCCCGATCATCTGGCTGCACTTTGGCAGATAGTGAATTGGGACATCGTTGAACAAAGGTATCAATGAAAGACTGATTGAAGTGGATGTCAGAATTTGACATCCACTTCTACAGGACAGTGGTCACTGCCCATGATGTCGGTATGAATCTTGGCTGACTGAAGTTGAGGTTGAAGCCGATTGGAGCATACCCAATAGTCGATGCGCCATCCCGTATTCTTCTCACGTGCATGGAATCGGTAACTCCACCATGAGTAAATGTTCTCTTGGTCGGGGAAGAAATGACGGAAGGTGTCAGTAAATCCACTTTGGAGCAGGGTGGTGAACTGGGCACGCTCTTCGTCGGTGAAACCGGCATTGTGATGGTTGGTCTTGGGATTCTTGATGTCTATCTCCTGATGTGCCACATTCATGTCACCACAGGCGAGGACGGGCTTCTTCTCATCGAGTCGTAGAAGATATTGACGGAAAGCATCATCCCAAGTCATACGCTGGTCAAGACGTTTGAGCCCATCCTGCGAATTGGGCGTATAGACATTGACCAAATAAAAGGTATCGTATTCGAGAGTGATGACACGTCCTTCTGTGTTCATCTCGTGCCAGCCGTTATCGGGGAGAGAAGAGATGATGTCTTCGGGTAAACCGAAGACGACGGATAGGGGGACGTGTTTGGTGTAAATGGCTGTGCCCGAATAGCCTTTCTTTTCGGCATAGTTCCAATAGGACAGGTAGCCAGGGAAAGCGAGGTTGAGTTGTCCTGCCTGCATCTTCGTCTCCTGCAGACAAAAGAAATCCGCGTCGAGCGTGACAAAGGTTTCAGAGAAACCCTTGCCACACACGGCGCGGAGTCCGTTGACATTCCAAGAAATGAATTTCACTTCTTCAATGATTTAGTTTTTCAATTCTATTTATGCGAACCTGCTGAAGTCCACCTTGTGCATGTCACCCTCTTTGAGGAAGACATCGTGGAAGGCGTGGGTGGCAGCGAGGTTGTGCCAAGATTGACCCTTTTGCGAAATCTTGAGATAGTCCCAAAGGAGTTCTTTGTAGTCGGGATGAGCACAATTCTCAATGATGGCATGTGCACGTTCGATAGGGCTCTTGCCACGCAGATCAGCCACACCCTGCTCAGTCACAATCACGTTGACATCATGTTCAGTGTGGTCAACGTGACTGCAGAATGGAACGATAGCGGAAATGGCACCTCCCTTTGCTACAGAAGAACAAGTAAAGATGGAGAGGAATGCATTGCGCTCAAAGTCGCCAGAACCACCAATACCGTTCATCATCTTTGTACCACAAATCTGGGTAGAGTTAGCATGTCCGTAAAGATCGACCTCGATGGCTGTGTTGATGGCAATCAGGCCAAGACGACGAATGACTTCAGCATTATTAGAAATCTCCGATTGACGAAGCACCAACCTCTCCTTGAAGAAGTCGATATTGTCATAGATACTCAAGAGTTTGTCGTTAGTCACGGTGAGAGAGCATGTAGAGGCGCACTTCACCTTCTCCTGGAACATCAAGTCAACGATAGCATTCTGGAGCACCTCTGTATAGACCTCCATCTGTGGCATTTCAGGATTGCTGCCAAGGGCGAAGAGGATGGCATTGGCTGTCGTGCCGACACCACTCTGGAATGGCAAGAAGGTTGGAGGGATAATACCACGCTTCTTTTCGCTCATAAGGAAGTTTGCCACATTTTCACCTATCTTATCGGTAATGGGGTCTGCATCCTTAAATGTACGTGCCTCATCTGGGATATTGCACTCCACAACTCCCACCACCTTCTTAGGATCAATCTGCAAATAAGGCGTACCAATACGGTCTGTCACCTTTTCAATTGGAATGGGCTTGCGGTAAGGAGGATCGAGCGGTTCATACACATCGTGAATGCCTTTAGACTTGGGCGAATGGAACGCATTCAGCTCAAGGATAATGCCCTTCTGTGCCAAACGAGCCACAGTTGGAGAGATGCCTCCAGCTGCTGTGAGATATACTTTACCATCTTCCTCGATAGCACACACTTCGAGGATAGCCCAATCAACCTGACCGAGGAATCCATAACGGAGGTCTTGAGCCATCATGCCGAGATGAATGTCGTTGTAGGCAATCTCACCTGCATTAACATGCTTGCGGAAGGTGGAATTTGTGGTATAGGGTGCACGATAACGGATGGCCTGTTCGTCAGACAACACACCATCACAGGACTGACCTGTGGATGCGCCTGTGAAAATGCCTATCTGATAGGGGCGTCCAGCCTCATGTTCAGCGTGTGCAATCTTGGCAATTTCTGCCGTTACTGCTTTGGGTGTGCCTGCTGGGGTGAAGCCAGACAGGCCAATGTTGTCTCCATTCTTGATGAGTGCTGCAGCCTCTGCAGCGGTAATTCTTGTAAATGCCATAAACCTTAAGTATTACACAATCTTTCAAATTTTGTGCAAAATTAAGCATTTTGTTTGGATTGACAAAAAAAGTGGCACAAAAACTGTTGTTCTGTGCCACTTTTATATAAAATGTGTAGAATCAGTGATGAAAACGAGTCCATTCGTTGCTATTTCACCGTTTCAAAATCATCATTGAGTTCATCCTTGTTAGAAGGTTCGTATATGACCTTATTGGCTCCACTGGTAATGCGGACGTATTCGGGATGTTCCTTGGCAAAATTGTCCACATAACGAATGCGCTTTTGGTCATAAATCTCACTCACAGCAATCAGGATGCCAGTCTCCTCTACATCACCAAAACCATAATTGATGGCTGTTCCAAACATCTTCATGGTGGGCGAGAGGCTCATGTAGGCATTGACAAGCGGAGGTATGTTGTAACCAAGGGCACGCACTGCGTGGTTGAGAATCTTGTAGTCCTCCTTAAAGGAATCTTTGCAGAAAAGTTCCTCAAACTCCTTTGGATCATGCTCTAATTCAAGTGGTTTGGTAGGAATGACCAAACCCTCTCTATCGCCGAAATGCTTGCGCAAGAAATAGAGAATCATGTCGCGTCCCTTGCGATTGTAACTGGGATACATGGTCATCTTTCCAAAGAAATATCTGCACCCAGGCATGATGACTGCTAAAGCACCCAATCCGTCCCATAGGTTATCCAATGCAAAGATGGATTTTCCGTCAGAACGAGTGGATTGGTATTCAACCGTGACAAACGAACGCCCCAACTCGATGGTATAAGGCATATATTCCTTTATGAATTTCTCCGAGAAATGGAACATGTGGCTTGTAGCCAGAATCGGCTGTCCCTTTTCATCCATTTGGATGTCGGGGCCGAGAATGTAGCGGTAGCCTCCGATGATCTCTTCTGATTCAGGGTTCCACACAATGAGTTGCTTGTAAGGATTGTCCATCGTGTCAAATTCATCGAGGTCGCAATCCAAACCTGTTCCACCACCTGCTGCACGAAAGGCTATCTCCCGGAGACGGCCAATCTCACGCACCACATTAGGAGCATCCTGCCATGTGACCACATACACCTCGTTATTGCTCTTGCTGGTCATGCGCAGACGCTTCTCATCGGTCAGTTCTGATTTCAGCACCTCCTTGGGGATGGGTGCTATGATTTCTGCTTCCATATATTATATTTCCTTATTTCTAATTTGAAGGTCATTCCGTCGCTTATTGGAGGAATCATTCCGCCAACTGGTACACCTTTTCCTTCACCCACTGTGCCCATTCTTTCGGAGTCTTCGTTTTGTCGAACGTCTGCCATGGGATGGGTTCTCCAAAGGTGACCGTGAAATTCTTACCTTGATTCTTGTACATCTCATCTCCCAAATAGAGCATGGCGAAGTTGAACTTGATGTGGAGTCGCTTGCACCAACGGGCTATGTTGTAAAAGCGGTCGGAGTTATGACCTGAGAAAAAAACAGGGATAACGTCTCGCTGATACTCCACCGACTTGGTGATGAAGGTTTTCTTCCACTCTATGTCTTTAATCACCCCATCCTCACCCTTGCGCGAACAAAGTCCAGCAGGAAACATCACCACATTCTTTGGGGACTGGAAGGCGGACTCCACCATCTTGGGAAAATTTCTTCCATTACGTCCTGTCTTATTGATGGGCACGCACAATGGAGCCAAACCCTTGAAGTTCATCAGAATGTCATTCACAAGATAAACCATCTGGCTGTCGTACTTATGACAGATGATAGAACCTAATGCAATACCGTCCTGTCCCCCCAACGGATGATTACTAACGATGGTGAAATAGCGTCCACCCTCATTGCCTGGCAATGCGTCCAGCCCATCCTGAATCACACCTCCAATGTTCGTTCGCACCTTCGTGGTACAATTCAAATATTTGAGGACTCCATCTAACCACTCTACACCTACTTGTCCTTTCCCTTCGCCACACAAATGAACATTCATCCAATCTTGATGGATAATATTCTTCAACCACGACACCATAAAACGAGGAACAAACTTCGATTTCTTGCCGAGCTTGTCCTTCAACACTTGGTCTATATCTACTCTAAATTCGTCTCCTTCTATTGCCATATCAATGAAAAGTGGTGCAAAAGTATTAAATCTTTTTGGTTTTTTTAATAAAAAAAGAGAACTTTTCATGAAAATAGCAGGAAAAAGTCTTAACTTTGCAAAAAATTTGAGATTATATGCCAAGCAAATTGAAAGAATGAGGGCAATATCAGAATCTCAAGCAGTAAGTCGAAAAAGGTTTCATCAAAGCTGATTTAAGAAGAAAAAGTACAGTTTCAATATGAAAAAGATTTTGTTAGCAATGTCACTTTGTTTCACCATGGTGATAAGTGCATTTGCGCAGATGTCAGATTCACAAGTGATGTCTTTCATCGCGAGAGAATCAAGAGCAGGTACAAGTCAATCACAAATCGTCACGAAATTGATGCAGCGTGGTGTGCAGATTGAGCAGATTCGTCGCATCCGTAATCAGAATGACGCACAAGTTCAGCGCCGTAGAATGACTGCCGCGGCTGATGGTGCTGTTTCTATGGCGGCAGACAGAATGCAAGGAAATAGCGATGGCACAAGTTCGCAAGAGTTGACAACAGCCCGTCGTGGTACGACTGGTGAAATTCATGCTGATGCAGAAGAAGAACATGCAGATGCAGAGCGTGACGTACAATCTACACAAAATGTGCAGGGCGAGACGGCAGGCAAGAGAGTGTTTGGTCATGATCAATTCCGTCGCATTGGTGTCAACACTCAGTTGCCCACCCCTCACAACTATGTATTGGGACCTGGTGATCAAATGGTGATAGACATTTATGGCGAGTCTCAAAAGACATTGGTTCACACGATTTCTCCAGAGGGAACCATCACACTTGGCGGTGTGGGTCCAGTGTATGTAAGCGGTCTTACTGTCGCTGAAGCTCAAAACAAACTAAAGAATACGGTAGGAAAACACTATTCGGGTTCAAGTATTCGTTTGACATTGGGTCAAATGCGTTCCATTTTGGTGAACATCATGGGTGAGGTAAACAACCCTGGTACTTATAACATGTCTTCTTTTGCAACAGTGTTCCATGCCATTTCTATGGCAGGTGGCATTAAGCCATTGGGTACATTGCGTAACATTAAAGTTTATAGAGGTGGAAGATTGGTGTCTGTCATCGACTTTTATGAATATCTTTTGAATGGAAGACTGGCAGGAAACATTAGTTTGGAAGATGATGATGTCATTCATGTAGAACCTTACGATTGCTTAGTGGGTATTACAGGTAATGTGAAACGTCCGATGTTCTATGAAATGCGTAAGACAGAAACGGTGGGTACTTTGCTGAAGTATGCAGGTGGTTACACCGGAGATGCCTATAAGAAATCCGTTCGACTGGTTCGTCAGACAGGTGAACGTTACACAGTACACAACATCGACGAATTTGAGATGAACGCTTTCACCATTGACGATGGTGATGCCGTATCAGTAGATGCGATTCTAAACCGCTACGATAATATGGTTGAAATCAAGGGTGCCGTATTCCGTCCTGGTCAGTTTAACATTGGAGGCGACGTTTGTTCTGTCAGAACCCTGATTCAGGCTGCTGATGGTTTGACGGAGGACGCTTTCCTTGACCATGCCATCATTCACCGTCTGAAAGAAGACCGTACATTGGAAGTTATTCCTATTGACGTGAAGGGTATCATGGATGGCAATGTGGCCGACGTTCCATTGAAGAATGAAGACGTTGTGTTTATCCCAACTCAAGAGGAGCTTCGCAAAGAACGCTCATTCACCATTACGGGTGAGGTAATGACGCCTGGTGATTATGAATATGCTGATAACACAACTATTGAAGACCTTATTGTCCAGGCAGGTGGCCTTCGTGATGGGGCTTCTTTGGCACGTGTGGATGTGAGCCGTCGAATCAACGATCCATATTCTACAGAAAAGACGCGTGAGATAGCAGAGACCTATCAGTTTGACATCAAGGATGGCTTGGTAATTAACGGTTCCCGTAATTTCATCCTTGAGCCATACGATGTGGTGCATGTACGTCGTAGCCCTGGATATGTGATGCCAAAGAACATCACTGTAACAGGTGAGGTGAATTATGAGGGAGCATTTACCATTGAGAAGAAAAACCTCCGTTTGACCGATGCTATCAATATGGCAGGTGGTGTTACTAATGATGCATTTATTAAAGGTGCCCGTTTAATGCGTGTGATGAATGATGAGGAACGGGTTCGCAGGCAAGCTGTGCTGGATGCCTTGTATCAGCAATTGGAGGATAAAGACTCGGTTTCATGGAGTAAAATGGAGATGAGTGATTCGTATGCAATTGGTATTGATTTGGAAAAGGCGTTGAAAGAACCTGGTGGGCAATATGATTTGGTATTGCGTGAAGGTGACCACATAGATATTCCCGAATATAATGGAACGGTTAGAATTTCGGGTGATGTCCTGTTTCCCAACACTGTGACATACGTGAAAGGAAAGAGCCCCAAGTGGTACATCCAGAATGCTGGTGGATATAGCGAGAGTGCCAAGAAGAAAAAGTCATTCATCGTCTATCAGAATGGTTTGATGGACATACTGGCGAAAAAACCAGAGGTACAACCTGGCAGTGAGATCGTTGTGCCCAGCAAGAAGAAGAAGCATGTCAATTTGAATACTATTGCAACTGTTGGTTCGGTTCTGAGCCCACTCGCAACTATGGTTGCATTAATTGCTTATTTGTCTAAGTAAAAAAAGAAACCAATTAGTATGGATAATCAACAGCAATATAACGAACCTCAGGAGCAGGAAGAAGATAGCCATATTGACTATAAGGCTATACTTGCTGCCCTGAAAAAGCGTAAGAGCCTCTACAAGAAAGTGCTTCCCATCACATTTGTGGTGGCATGCATCATTATGCTCTCCATTCCTAATTATTATACTTGTGAAGTGCAGTTGGCACCTGAGTTGTCCACCAGTAGAAGCAGTAGTTCTATCAGTGCATTGGCTTCCCAATTTGGATTGAAGATGGGATCTGGAGTCATGGGTAACTCTGAAGCCCTCTATCCTACACTCTATCCAGATTTGGTCAATTCGACCGATTTCAAGGTAAGTCTATTTAATATTCCTGTCCACAAGAAAGATAGTACTCGTGTGACGAGTTACTATGATTATCTGATGAATGATCAGAAAGAACCTTGGTGGAGCAGTGCTATTGGTGCTGCTGTGGAGGGATTGGTGAGTCTTCTTCCTTTGGAAGAGGATACCATTGATGAGCACCATGTGGATCCCTTCCAGTTGACAAAATTGCAGACAATGATAGTTAAATCTTTGGAAAAGAAGGTGGTCTGCGATGTGGACAACAAGACGCTTGTCATTACTATTTCGGTGACAGACCAAGACCCGCTTATTTGTGCCACAATGGCCGACTCTGTGAAAGCCCGTCTGCAAGACTTCATCACAGAATACCGTACCAAGAAAGCTCGTGTGGATCTGGAATACAATCAGAAATTGTACGAGGAGGCTAAAGTGCGTTACGACGAAGCTCGCGAGAAATATGCCACTTATGCTGATGCCAATCAAGAGTTGATGTATCAGACTGATCGCACCAGACTCATCAATCTTGAGAACGACATGCAACTCAAATACAACGCCTACAATTCTATGGCACAGCAACTCATTGCCTCCGAGGCCAAAGTACAAGAGGAAACACCTTCCTTCACGACTTTGCAGAGTGCTACAGTGCCAGTGAAAAAGGCGGGACCTGCACGCAGCAAGATCGTATTGATCATTCTCTTCTTGGCGTTCCTTTGCACCTCAGCATGGATTCTTCATAAAGAAGGCCAGCTGAAGCCGTTGTTGGGACTCTCATAATAATAGGTTAAATTAAATTCAAACGCTTATGCTGTTGTCATTCTTCCAACTCAGTTCAAAAAAGAAATTGATTGACACGGGAATATTCAAGGGTGCTACCGATTGGCATAGTCACATTCTTCCCGGTGTCGATGACGGAATCCATAATATGGCAGATTCCTTGGCTGTTCTTGATTATTATGAGGAGATTGGCATCAGCGAGGTGTGGCTGACTCCTCACATTATGGAGGATATACCCAACACGCCAGATGAACTCCGTGCCCGCTTCCAAGAACTGCAGGAAGCCTATCAAGGTTCTATCCAGTTACACTTGGCTGCGGAGAATATGATTGACAACCTTTTCAATGAACGTCTGGAGGCCAAAGAACTCTTGCCCATTGGTGCCAAGGGTGATCATTTGCTGGTGGAAACCTCCTATTTCCAGCCTCCCATTGACCTTCGTGGCACGCTGGAACGCATCAAAGAGGCTGGCTATACGCCCATTCTCGCCCATCCAGAGCGTTATCGCTACATGAATGATTCGGACTATGAATATCTTGTCTCGAAGAATATCAAGTTGCAGTTGAACATTGTCTCTCTTGCTGGAGGCTATGGGAAGCCTGCACAGGAGAAGGCACAGATGTTGCTCTCCAAGAGATATTACAATTTCTTTGGGTCAGACCTTCACTTCCTTCCTCATTTCATGCAGGCCATCAACTCTAAGGCTGTCAAGAAGGAATATGCGACACTGCTCCCCAACATTCAGAACACCCTCGTGTAGGCAGCATTAAAGCTCATTGTGCTTGTTGTGTGAGGATGAGCGTGCTCTCCTTACCCATGTTAAAAATTAAATCAATAATGCTGAGGTTGGGCAAGAAGCCGTGCTTCTGCTGAAATACTTGGTAATAGGGAATAGGATGAAAATCCTTTTCGGAAACGGCTGATTCATTCGAATGAGCCGTTAATCCTATATAATAAGATGTACGCGCGAGGTTGGGGCTGATGTCGAGGAGTTCGCAACACTTTCCAATCAGTGCTTCATTGAAATCTACCAAGAAGTCCCAATGATGCTCATACATAGGGCGGATATCATCCTGCAGATACTCGAAGAACGGTGAGTTATAGTAACTCGTCTCCAAAGCATACCAATGCTGGTGTTGCCAATCGCAGTGTGTGCTGATGCGTACATCCTTCATCTGACATTTCCCACTTACAAATGTACTGCGGTCAATCGGAATAGACAAGTTCAGCAAGCCATTGGGTGAATCAATCGTACAGCGGTTACGAATCGTCTGCTTCTGATAGTTCTCGTACTGTTCTATGCAAATTGGTTCGCCAGTCATAAGATTGACGAACCAACTGATAGGGGGTAAATATGCACTTGGAAGTACTACCATTATTTGATGATATCCATCATTACCATCACTTGATATTATCTACCCAAGTGAACAATCGTTTCCATCTCACACCATGCGACTTTCCATATCTGTCTGTGACGAGTGAGAGCCAAATGAACAAAGGTTTGCCCACCACATGGTCTTCGGGTACAAAACCCCAATAACGGCTGTCGGCAGAGTTGTGGCGGTTGTCACCCATCATCCAGTAGTAGTCCATCTTGAAGGTGTATTCGTTGGTCTGCTTGCCATTGATGTAAATCTGGCCATCCTTCACCTCCAGGGTATTGTTCTCATACACACGGATGGGACGTTCGTAAATGGCAAGGTTGTCCAAAGTCAGTTTCACGCTCTGTCCCTTGGCTGGAATCCAGATGGGGCCATAGTTGTCACGTGTCCAGCCATATTGGTGATTCAGGGGGTAAAGATTGCCCCAATAGCCATCCTTCACCTCCACCACGCTGTCGCAGAATTCCTTGTTGGAACGAAGAGCCTCCACAGCCATGTGGGTGAGTGGGATGCCACGTGTATGGTCAAGTATCTTGTCACGGTCTTCATCGCTGATGTTCAGGTCATCACACATGTCATCAGTGAGCACCTGATTGTTGCGTGTGTACACCTTATAATTGAACTGTGCAAACGAGGGAGTCTCCTGCTTCTTTCCGTCTACATAGATGATTTTGTCCTTGATCTGGAGGGTTTGGCCTGGCAGACCCACACAACGCTTCACATAATTTTCCCTTCTGTCAGCAGGACGGGTGGTCACACTGCCGTACACATTGGTTTTGGAGGCCACAATTTGCTTTCCAATGCCATAAAGCTGGTTCCACATCTGCTCTTGCTCATCTCTCTTCAACGTTTCCATCAGCGGTACCTCATAGCCCTGTTCCGCGGCCGCCATACTTCCCTCTTCATAGCAGAGGCTGTAGTAGTCACCATTGTACGAAACGGCCACCGTATCTCCTGCTGGGTAATTGAACACCACAATGTCTCCCCATTCCACTTTGCCAAAGCCCTTCACGCGGCGATATTCCCACTGAGGCCATTCGATGTACGACTTGCAGTTCAGCATCGGGATAGTGTGCTGTGTCAAGGGCATAGTGAGGGGTGTCTGCGGAATGCGTGGACCATAACTCATCTTGCTCACCAGCAGGAAGTCGCCTGTCATCAACGTCTTCTCCAACGATGATGAGGGAATCTGATAATTCTGGAAGAAGAAATTGTTGACGAAGTACACAGCCACCAAGGCAAACACGATAGCATCCACCCAACTCATAATGGTGCGTGCTACATCACTCTCCAGTTCCTTCCACCATGTCCACTTGATTTTCTTGGTGATATACACGTCATAGATGAAGGGCACCACAATCAGTCCCCACCACGACTTCACCCAATAGAGGAAAGCCAAATAGCAGGCGGTTGCCACGCCAAACTTCACCCATTTCCATCCTGCCCAAGTGGGCTTCTCGGCATCTTTGTTCCGAGCTTTCTTGAAATTCTTATAATCAAATGCCATACCTTAAAATTTGAAGAGGTCATCTGTACTCAACAGACCTTCATGCTGTGCTGTAAACTCTGCTGCAATCACAGCACCCAAGGCAAAACCCTGACGGGAGTGCGCATCGTGGGTGATGGTGATTTGGTCTGCCTCGCTGTTCCACGTGATGGAATGGATGCCAGGCACCTCATCTCTTCTGATAGAGCTGATGGGGAGCAAGTCATTGGCCACTTCGTCCGTGCCTTCCACCGTTCCGTCAGGCTGTTGCAAATAGCCCATTGTCCAGTCTTTCTTGCGGTCGAGGCGTTCCACAATCTGCTCTGCCAGCGTGATGCCTGTGCCCGAAGGATGGTCAAGTTTGTGGATATGGTGGGTTTCCTCTTCCTTCACGTCATACTGAGGGAACGCATTCATGATATTGGCCAGATACTTGTTCACGGCGCTGAAAATCGCCACGCCCACCGAGTAATTGCTTGCCCAGAAGAGCGTCTTGCCACCCTCCGTACAAGCTTTCTTCACGTCCTCACCATGTTCCTTCAGCCATCCCGTACTGCCACTCACCACCTTCACGCCGGCTTTCCAAGCCTTCAGGTAGTTGTCGTAGGCCGTCATGGGAGTGGTGAACTCAATCGCTACATCGGCACTGGCAAATGCTTCACTCTCAAAATCCTCCTGATTGTCTATGTCGATGATGCTCACGATTTCGTGACCTCGGCTACGGGCAATCTGCTCAATCATTTTGCCCATCTTGCCATATCCTATCAATGCTATTTTCATCTTTCTATCCTTTGTTTTTGATGTGAATTTGTAAAAAACACTGCAAAGGTACGGATTTTTCACTTTCCACTCCTCACTTTTCACTTAAAAAGATGTACCTTTGAACAAAATTTCACATAAAACCATGGAACAACTACTGCATTATACGTGGAAACATAAGATTTTTCCCTTCCATGAACTCCGCACCACCGACGGCCGTCTGTTGGAGGTGCTCAACCCTGGCATCCACAACACCGATGCAGGACCAGATTTCATAGGGGCGAAGATTAAGCTCGACGGCACCGAATGGGTGGGCAATGTGGAACTGCATCTGAAGACCAGCGACTGGTTCCGCCACCACCATGACACCGACTCCGCCTATGAGAACATCATCCTCCATGTCGCCACCGACATCGACCAGCCCCTCTTCTATCCCAATGGGCAGGAGATTCCGCAGTTGCAACTCGACGTGCCGACCTACGTGCGGGAGAACTTTTCTGAACTCAGCCAGAACGACTGCCGACCCCGTTGTCGCAATGTGCTGGCTCATCTCTCCACCTTTCTGGTACACAACTGGATGACCTCCCTCACTCTCGAACGCTTTGAGGAACGCACCCGTCAGATCATGGAGCGCCGTGAAAGCCTCGACAAGAATTGGGAAGACACCTTCTTTGTCACTTTGGCACGCAACTTCGGCTTTGGTATCAATGGCGACGCCTTCGAGCAATGGGCACACTCCATTCCCATGATGGCTGTCGGCAAGCATCGCGACGACCTCTTCCAGATAGAAGCCATGTTCTTCGGACAGGCAGGACTCCTCGATGTTCACTACGAGGACGATTACTACCTGCGTCTGCAACGCGAATACCATTATCTTCGTCAGAAGTTCTCCCTCACCCCCATGAGTGGCAGTGCCTGGAAGTTCCTCCGGCTGCGTCCGCAGAACTTTCCACACATCCGCATAGCCCAACTCGCCATGCTCTACTACGAACAGCGCCTCAACCTCTCCCGACTCCTCAATGCCGATAACCTCAGCGAGATGGCTTCCCTGCTCCTCACCCATGTGAGCGACTACTGGCTCACCCACTACACCTTTGCCTCCCAACCCACCAAGCCCATCGAAAAGACCCTTTCGTCGTCCTCCATCCAGCTCATTCTCATCAACAGCGTTGCACCCATGCTCTTCGCCTACGGCAAATACAAGTCCGACCAGACCCTCTGCGACCGAGCCTTCACCCTCTGGCAGCAGCTTGCTCCTGAGAACAACGCCATCATCCGCGACTGGACTTCTGTTGGCATCACCTGCGAGAACGCTGCCGACACCCAAGCCCTAATCCAGCTCCATCGCAACTACTGCCTACGTCGAGATTGCCTCCGTTGCAAGTTCGGCTACGAATACATCCGGCGCACCCCCGATTTCCTTCGCGAAGGTGAGACAGAAGAAGGGCAGACACCCTCTTGAGTGACTGCCCCTTTCTGGCACGGGGTGAGGGACTCGAACCCCCGACCCTCGGTTTTGGAGACCGATATTCTACCAACTAAACTAACCCCGTGTAGGTTGTCCTGTTCACCTTTCGCCCGACGCAAAAGCTGGTAGCTCCACCGGGAATCGAACCCGGATCTAATCTTTAGGAGAGATTTGTTCTATCCATTGAACTATGGGGCCATCCCGTTTAGCGGCTGCAAAGGTAGGGAAAAAAAGTGAAAAACGAAAAAGGAAAAGTGAAAAATTTGCTGCCATCAAAGAAAATTACTACCTTTGCATCCAAATCTCAACCCTAAACTCTTAACCCTCAACTCTAAACTCTTAACCCTCAACTCTAAACTCTCAACCCTCAGCCATATGATATCCAACCGCAGTTCCGAAAAGTTCGAAGTGAACGGAGCCTTCATCAAGATCTCCGAACAACTCAAGCAGACCCTCTCAGGCAAGACGCTTGACGAGGCCATCCAATACCTTGTCGGTCGCATCAAAGGACGCTACCTTTTCACCAAGCGCCTCAAGACCGTCAGCATCTCCATTGGTATGATGAACAGCGCCATCGACCAAGGTGGAGCCGAACGAATGGTGAAAATCTCCGAGGCACTCCAGAGTCGGGGTATCCAGCTCATCGCCCAGGCCATCGCCAACCGGCCTCATGTCAAGGCCGTGCTCATCGCTGGTCCCTCCTCCAGCGGCAAGACCACCTTCAGCAAGAAACTCAGCAGGGGACTCGAGCAACAAGGGCTTGAACCCCTCTGCATCTCCTTGGACGACTACTACGTGGATCGCGACAAGACACCCCTCGACGAGAAAGGCGACTACGACTTCGAGAGCCTCTACGCCATCAACGTCAACCTCTTCCAGCAACACCTCAACCAACTCCTTCAAGGCGAGGAGATAGAACTGCCACGCTACGACTTCTCCACCGGCCAGAGCCTGCTCAGCGGGAAGCGCCTGCGTCTCACCCCCAAGACCGTCCTCATCATGGAAGGCATCCACGGTCTCAATCCGCAACTTACGGGAAGCATCCCCGCCGATGCCCTCTTCCGCATCTACATCTCCGGACTCACCGTGGCCAAGAACGACAATGGCTCCTACTATGGCACCACCGACAACCGCCTCATCCGTCGCATGGTGCGCGATGCCCAATTCCGTGCCACCACTGCCTCCGATACCCTTGCCCGCTGGCCATCCGTGCGACGCGGAGAAGACCGATGGATTGTGCCCTACCAGCAGAATGCCGACGTCAACTTCTGCACAGGCTTCCAGTACGAATTGGCTCTGCTCCGTCAGCATGCCATTCCGCTCCTGAAGGCCGTCCCCGAAACCGACCGCAACTATCGCGAGGCACAGCGTCTCCTCTGGGTCTGCAACCGTTTCCATCCCATCCCTGTCGATCTCTTGCCCCCCGACTCCCTTCTGCGCGAGTTCTTGGGCGGCAGTGCCTTCGAATACTGATTCAAGACCTGCTCATCAGAAAACAGAATTCTGAGTCATTTTTGGTTTTGAGTTAGCTTGAAAAAAACGGGTTGACGAGCCGGAGCCTCAAGGGCATTGAGCCGGTAGCTCAAAGGCGACGAGCTGGTGGGTCAAAGGCGTTGAGGCGGTGGCTGAAAAAGTGAGTGCTCATTAACATTGACAATGAAGCCCGACTCATCTGGTCGGGCTTCGTCGTTAAAGTTAATCCTGCAGGTGTAGCACAAAGCGGACACCCTTTGTGAAAGCTGGGTCAATCTCAAGGTCGCCATTCATCTTCATGGCCATCTGCTTGCAGGTTGGGAGACCCAGTCCATCGCCCTTGGTGAGGTCACAAACTTCACGGAAAGGCTTGAAGATTTCCTCACGCTGTTCTTCTGGGATGAAACTGCCTGTGTTCGACACCAGGAACTGATGCTTGTGGGCACCTCTCTTCTTGTATTCCAGCGTGATGTGTCCACCTTCTGGGGTGTAGTTGATAGCGTTGTTCAGCAAGTGGAGCAAGATGTGTGATACGTATGCCTTGTTGATATTCACCGTCATCTTGGGGGCATCAGCCTTCAAGGCAACGTCACCCTTCAGCTTCGGCTGAACCTTGCTCACCAGTTCTTCGCAGAATGAAGCCAATTGGACTTCCTCACGCTCAATCTTTTCCGTGGAGTTCTCCAGTTCAGAAAGCGTCTGGATGTGGTCAGCGAAGTCCAGCAAAGCCTTCACCTCTGGCTTGCTGTTGTCCAGCTTCTGCAGGGTAGGATACAACTGGGCGGAGATGTTGTTGATGAACTTGGCCTGCATAGCATTGTTCTCGTTCAACTGACGAATGGTCTTCTTCTGCTTGCGTGTCAACAGCATATAGCGCATCAGCACCAAGGCTCCCAACACCAGCGCAACAGCCAGCACACCAGCCAGGATGCCCAGTCCCCAAATCACAGCCTGACGAGCAGTCAGCGAGCTGTCCTTCTCTTCGATGATGGCTTCGTCGTCGGCAATCTCCTTCTTCAGCACGCCCACCGTATCGGCCAGCGCCAAGGCATTGGCAGAGTCCTTCCAGGCCAGATAGCTTTTGTAGCTCTCTGCCACCAGGCTCGCGTTGTTGCTCTTGCGGCCATTGGCAATCAGCGTCTGATACACCTCGTCCACCTTGCCATACTGCTTCGAGGCCGTCAGTTTGCTGGCCATCTCCTTGAAGGTGGCATTGCCCTTGTCGTTCTGTCCGAAGGTGTAATAATAAATTGTCTTGTTGTAAAGCAGGTCGTTGGTCAGTTTCTCATCACCCGAAGCGTTGGCAAACTTCTCCATGTTGCCCAACTGCTCCACGATGCTGGCCGTCTTCCGCATCTTCATGTACATCAGGAAACGCTCCTTCGATGTCAGATAGTGCATCGCAGCTTTGGCGGTTCCCTGACCCTTCGCCTCGATGGTTTGGTCGATGCGACGTAACAAATCGAAAGCCTCCTTGTAGAGATTCTCCTTGGCGTAGTAGAGCGCATTGCCCTTCACGCCACATTCCACACCTTGTTGCACCTGCCCCTTGTTGACATAGTCATCAAACGCCTTAATGTACAACGCACGGGCAGCAATCAAATTGCCCGCATCATACTCTTTCTCTGCCCGCGTCTGCAATTCACTCTTGGACACACCCTGTGCCATCACCACTGAACAGCAGACCAGCAGATTCAGAAATAGAACAAAAAACTTTTTTCTCATTGTATAAACACTTTATCTATTAGATAGTACATAATCAATTCGAGCCACAAAATTAGGCAATTATTTTATTACCTTCAAGGATAAAAGCAAAAAAATAACAAGAATAGCCCAAATTCCTCTTTTTTCACCATTCTTTTTCGTACCTTTGCACATTATTCTATATACATTATTGATAAATGAAAGAGGTAACAGTGATTAAGGTGGGGGGTAAAATCGTGGAAGACGAGGAAACACTCCAACAACTACTGAGGGATTTCAGCGCCATCGAAGGAGCGAAGGTGCTGGTGCATGGTGGCGGACGTTCGGCCACGAAAGTTGCGTCGCAGTTAGGAATCGAGAGCACCATGATTGGTGGCCGGCGAGTGACAGACGAGGAGATGTTGCGCGTGGTGACGATGGTGTATGGCGGTTTGGTGAACAAGAACATCGTGGCACGCTTGCAGGCTTGTGGCATCAATGCGCTGGGTCTGACGGGTGCTGACATGAATGTGATGCGCTCGCACAAACGTCCCTTGAAGAAGGTGAAGATGGACGACGGCACGGAGCAGATGGTGGACTTCGGCTTCGTGGGCGATGTGGATGCGTGTGACGGACGGATGTTGGCCACGCTGATAGAGGAGGGAGTGGTGCCTGTGATGGCTCCATTGACGCACGACCAGAAGGGCAACCTCCTGAACACGAACGCTGACACCATCGCTGGCGAGACGGCGAAGGCTTTGGCTTTGTATTTTGATGTGACGCTCATCTACTGCTTTGAGCATGCCGGCGTGCTGACCGATCCGGAAGATGAAGCTTCCGTCATTCCCCACATCACGGCAGAGAGCTTTGAGCAGTTGAAGGCTGACGGCATCGTGAGTGGCGGGATGATTCCCAAGATAGAGAATGCCCTCGAAGCTGTGAGGACAGGTGTGAAGAGGGTCATCATCACAAAGGCGGATGCCATTGAGGGGACAAAAGGAACCTGCATCAATTAACAATATATAATGTATAATATATAATAACCATCCGGCTTGTGGGCATCGCGTCAGCGGCTTGTGGGCATCGCGTCAGCCTTATTATATATTATACATTGTCAATTATATATTAATCAAGTGGATTTCAGGCACGACATACTTCCGCTGAAGAATATCATCTTCCGTACAGCGTTGCGCATCATCCTGAACAGGGAGGAGGCGGAGGACATCGTGCAGGATACGTTGGTGAAGTTGTGGGAACGGCGCGAGGAACTGGATGAGGTGGAGAACTTGGAGGCCTTTGCGCTGACGATGGCGAGGAATCTGGCCATCGACAGGAAGGAGAAGATGGACAATCAACATGTGTCGTTTGACGATGAGGCACATGACCGTCCTGATGACGAACAGGGGGATGCCGACAGGCGACTGGTGCAGAGGGAAACAACGGGTTTCATCGCAGACATCATCAACTCTCTGCCTGAAAAACAACGCACCCTCGTCCAATTGAGAGATATTGAAGGAAAAACATATCAAGAGATTGCAACCGTGTTAAGCATCTCAGAATCAGACGTAAAAGTATCGCTCTTCCGTGCGAGGAAAGAGATGAGAGAAAAAATTTTGCAAAAAAAGTCACTTTTCTTGTAACTTTTTCGTTTCTCATCCGTCATTACTAATAGAAGCGTAAAACAATTCACCCAATATGGATTACAAGTACATCGAACAGCTCTTGGAAAGTTACTTCTCATGCACCACCACGTTGCAGGAGGAGCAAATCCTGCGTTCATTCTTCTCGCAAGAGGATGTGCCTGGACATCTGGTTCAGTATGCTGACCTCTTCAACTATGAGGCAGAGGCTAAGGAGGCGACGTTGGGTGAGGATTTCGACGAACGGTTGATGGCACGTATCGAGGCTACTGAATCGAAAGACCAGCAAGTGGAGAAGGCACGTGTCATCAAGATGGCCACACCTCATTTTGCACCATTCTTTAAGGCAGCAGCGGTGGTGGCAATGGCATTGACCGTAGGACGTGCGGCTGAGCATGCCATCGGAGAGCAAGAGGCTGAGGAGAACAGCAACATAGTGGCTGTTGACCCCTACATCAAGACAGGGGATGTGCAGCAGGCCATTCGTGTGAAGGATGTGAGTCAGGCAGAGATGAAAGCCACCAACGACTCCATCATCAGCATCTCCACCGACGACGAGATCCAATAGGAAGTGAACTTTTGCTTTTAATGAGATAAATAAACAATTAATGCTTAACTAAACCAAGAAAACGTATAGAAGGGGAAGCTGTGAAGCCCACCACCTTCTCGCCAAATGGAGGATTCTCCTAGGCAAATGAACTTAGGTTCAATTCTCTTAAAAAACCAACTTCGTGCTTAGGCACGAAAAAAGGGGCAACTCAGTGAAGAGATGCCCCTTTTTCTTATTTATTTCCGTTTTATAATCCGATTCGTCACTCGCTCAGCAGAGATGACGGTGCCATCTTCGCCCACGATGTCCACATTCCACACATGAGTGCTCTTGCCAGCATGAATCAGACGTGCTTTCCCATAGACCTTTCCCTCTGTGGCTGACATCGCAACATGACTGGCATTCACTTCTGTGCCACATACAGCGAGGCTTTCATCGTAGTTGGTCAGATGGAGAGACCCCACACCTGCGATCGTTTCAGCCAACGTAAGAGAGGCTCCTCCATGCAACACACCCAGATACTGGCGTGTCTGAGGGGAGATAGGCATCTCAGCCACAGCATACTCATCGTCAGTAGGCAAAAAACGGATGCCTAAGGTCTCAATGATGGTACCCTGCATGCGCGAGTGAAGGAAATCACATTCTTGCTGCGTCAACATGACAATATATAATGTATAATTTATAATATATAATAAAAGCTTCCGCCTTGTTGCCCTGCATACCGCATGGCTATTCTACATTATATATTATGAATTATATATTGTATAGATTTTGTCGGCAATCTCCTTCATCTCCTCAGCAGAAAGACTGAGTTTGGGATTGGCGAAGTTCATATCCTTCTCGCTCTGCATGGGGATGAGGTGGATATGTGCGTGGGGCACTTCCAGACCCAACACAGCCTGACCCACTTTCACACAGGGGAAAGCCTTCTTGATGGCTACAGCCACTTTCTTGGCAAACACCTCGAAACGTGCCAGTTCATCATCTTCCATGTCGAAGATGTAATCTACCTCACGGCGTGGAATGACCAGCGTGTGGCCTTTCACCAACGGGTTGATGTCGAGGAACGCGTAAAACTCATCGTTCTCGGCACACTTGTACGAAGGAATCTCCCCCGCTGCGATTTTAGCAAAAATACCCATAGCCTTATCCGAAACTGATGTTCATGATTTCAAACTTCATCACGCCACGTGGCACAGTCACCTCTGCCACATCGCCCACCTTCTTGCCAAGGAGACCCTGTGCAATTGGGGTCTTGATGGAAATCTTGTTCTCACGCAGATTGGCCTCCCCCTCGCTCACGATGGTGTACACGAGCTTCATGCCATTCTCCACATTCTTCAGTTCCACCTTCGAAAGAATCTGCACCTCATCCGTCTTGGTGAGTTTCGATGGATCAAGGATTTTGGTGTTGGCAAGGATTGCCTTCAACTCAGCAATCTTCGTTTCCAGTTTACCTTGAGCTTCTTTCGCCGCATCATACTCAGCGTTCTCTGACAGGTCGCCTTTTTCGCGAGCCTCCGCAATCTGGCGGATTACCTCTGGGCGATCCACTTCTTCCAGTTGCTTGATTTGGGCACGAAGTTTATCGTAACCCTCTTGTGACATATAAGCCATAATTATCTTTTTTGTTTAGTTTTTCTTGTTACTAAAAGATGTCTTTTTTCGAAGACGAAAAGAAAAAGAATCCCGACACTCATCATGTCGGAACCCTTCCAATCTTTTTCCGCGTGCAAAGGTACGGGTTTTCCTTTATTCTGCCAAATTTTTCACTATTTTTTTTCATTTTGGGGTTAAAAGGACAGAGCAAAGCCTCCCAAGAAGTTCGCACCAATGTTCCGATAACCATAAAAACGGTCATAGTTCTGATTCAGCAGATTGTCACCCTTCACGAAGAGTGTGATGGGCTGTTTGATGGGCAAGGTGTAACGCAGGCTGGCACCCAGATTGATGGTGTGGGGGCGTTTGTACTGAGGGTCGTCCTCTGTGCCGATGTCCTCCTGATGATAGACATCGTATTTCCAATCGATGCCAAAGTACAAGCCATGCATCAGTTTCACGTCAGCCTTCCAATCCATCGCGAAGACAGGAGTGGTGTAGTTGCCTGTTACCCATCGAGAGACCTCCTCATCTTCCCACTTCTCGAAAAAGAGCTGGTTCTTGGCATCCACTTTCAGGATGTCTTCGTAAGTGTATGAGAAGTCCGCATCAAGCGTGAAATCATTGCACTTGTAGAACTCCACCATTCCCAAATAGTGACCAAACGCATCGGTGTTTAACCACTCCATCGCATACTCATTATCTCCTCGCAGATACGTACCTTTGATTTGACCACTGAAACCCTTGTAATCCTTGAACTTGTAACCAGCGCTTACTTCCACCTGATAAAAGACAGGATCCATCTTGAATTTCTTTCCTATCTCAGGAGGAATCATCGCGAAGTAAGTGTGTTCAGAAGAGAAGGTGCGGAAGGTGTTGTCCTCCTCACAGCCCGACACACCCACAAACGCATCGCTTTTGGGGTTGATGTGGTAGGTGAACGATGCATCAGGAGCCACGTTTCCGGCTGTGCTGATGAACACACCCAATTGCAAGTCCATCAAATCTGTACTATATAAATAATGTGGGGTGAAACGCATTCTGGTGATGCCTTTCAGTTCCTTGTTGCCGTATGACGAAGAGAAGACATTCATTCCAAGTCCCACGCTGTGCTCATCGGTGAACTCGTAAGAGGCATCAGCATCAGCATGCAACAACGTCTCTCCCAACTTATCGTCAAGACTGGTGCGATAGGTCTGATTGAAAAAATCTATGCCTCCAGAGGCCTCGATGCTAAAGTTTCCAATCTCGAAGGGAGTGAAGCCTATGACGGCATTGCCCAGCACATCGTGTTGCTTGTCTGTGGCAGTAACACCTCCCATATAGTTGTAGAGGTGGTTCTCGAAGGCTCCCTTCACAAAGAAGTCCATGCCATTGTCGAAACGGTGATTATACTTCAGCCCTGCACGGTTCTGATAGTCACGGCTCTTCCAGGCCTGTGGATAGAAAAAATCATTCTTCTTTGCCTTGCCGTTAAAGCCCTTCAGCGATAAGTCCAGGGTCAAGGCATCGTTCTCAGTTAGGTCAAACTGATACGCAGCCTTGCCATCCACTCTGCCTAATACACCACCACTCAGGTGTACATAGCCCTTCTTGTTGCCCTTCCACACGGCCTCACTCTCGTAGTCGCCCAATGGTTCTAGCACATACTCATTCAGGGGTTGCCCCTCCACAGCATACTGCATCGTGTAGTGGGTCACCTTCGTGTCAGCCACTTGGGTCTTCACCTCCACCTTCTTCACATCCGTCACCACAGGTTTCACCTCGTTCGTCACTTCCACCGTGTTGTCTAACTGTGCAAAGGAAACCAAGCACGAACAACTAAATACTAAAAGTGATATGTTCCTTTTCATATTTTATTCTTATCTTTATTGTTCAGTTCTTCCGCAGGATGACTTTCAATTCTTTAATATCTTCAATCGTTCCTCTATCAAATCCTTTATGTCATCCTCCTCCTTATAGTTCGCCTTCAGCGATTCTAATGTCTGCTTCGCCTCCACTGTCCTACCTTCAGCCCGATAGATGTCACTCAACAAGATGAAAGCCTTCGCCAACCAATAAGGTTTGCCGATACCTTCGTCTATCGCCTGGTTCAGCACCTGCTCAGCCTCCTGATACTTTTCTTCGTTGTAGAGCATCTGTGCCTTCACTACAGGAGCCTTGGCTAATTCAATGGCTTGCAACTCCTGAGCCTTTGCGATGGAGTCCTGAATAGCGATGTTAGCCACCATATTGGCTAACTCCTCGCTTGCCTTTTGAGCATATTCACTATTAGGGTATCTCATGGAAATGATGCTGAATGTAGAGGTAGCTTCATCTTCCTTGCCAGACAGCACATACGCTCGTCCCTGCTCATACATGGCCTTACCACCTAACGTTGAGGCAGGATACTCAGTCATCATCTGATCAATCATCTGAATCTTCTGATCGTAATTGCCATTCAAGCCCTCGATATAAGCTTGTTGCAACATGGAGTAGTCACCCAACGCATGATCAGTTTCCTTGGCCAGCGCATAGTTTGCATTTGCCTCTGCATAATTGCGCATGTTCAGGTAGCTGTCGCCAATGCGGTTATAAGCATCTGCCTTCATCGACTTGGACGTTGAGCTCACCCCCTCCATCGCCAACACCTTCTGGAACTGTGTAATAGAAGCATTGTACTTCTGTTGTTTGAAGAGCGCATAACCTAAACTATAAACCGCAAAGTCATGATTCTTCAGCTTTCCTCCAGGCAGTTGCTGAGCCAGGTTGAGGGCTGTATTCAGATCATTGACGGCTTGGTCATAGTTGCCCAATCGATAGTTGCAGTCTCCCTTGATGTAGTACGACTCCGCATAGGTCTCAACATCCTGCTTGCCTTGTGCCACAGCCTGACTGGCGTAAGCAAGCGCATCCTGCAGGTGGTTCAGATTCAACTCTTGGAAAGCAAGATTATACAACACCTTTTGCTTGTCAGCCTGTGTGCCGGCATCGGGGGTCTGCACCTTGCTGATGGCATTGAGAGCCTTCGAGTAGTCCTTCTTCTGCATATACACTTCTGTCAGGCACTGCGAAATAGGTGTGGCCCATTTCGAGGTTGGGAATTCTTTCAAGAAATTCTCCATCGCGTCAACCGTGTTGTTAGACTGACCCTCATGCAGGGTGAGACAATAGTTGTAGAATGCCTGTTCGCGAAGTGCAGGATTGTGATTCATTTGTGAGGCAAGGAAAAATAACTTGCGTGCATCACTGCTCTTCTTCAGTTGCAGGGCAGCAATACCAGCATGCAGAAAGGCGTTCTGAGCCATCTCATCCTCGTCCGCATTAGCCTCGCCAGCTGATTCTGTCAGTGTAGCCATAGACTTCTCCCACTGTCCCATGTTATAGTAGCACATGCCTTGCTTATATAGCGAAGTCCTTGTCTTCTCACCCATCTCTAAATAACCTACGGCCTTGTCAAACTTGCCCTCATCATAGAGTTTCTCACCTGCCAAACGATATAGCACACTCTGATAGCCGTAAACTTCATCACTCAACCCCGTCAGCGGATAAGCCAGAGGCGTTTGGATGCTCACGCTCTTCTCCTGATCCTCAAAGAACGAAGCTAATGCCTCATCAATACGCCCCTCCTTCACCAACAGGTTTCGGCTGAACACACGCAACACATCCACATAGGGCGAAAGTGCATGCTCTTCCGTCCAATCTGCCATCTGATCAGCTGTGCCAGGCATGCCCAACACGTAGTCACAGACCAGCATGAGCGCTTCAGCTTCCTCTACCCCTTTCGTATCCTCACTTGCCTCATCCAAGAAATGCTCCAACTCCTGTCTTGCACCCCGATAGTGACCATCTGCCACCATCTTCACTCCTGCCTGTTGTGCAAAGGAAACTAAAAACGAAAAACTAAAAACTAAAAGAGATGTTATTCTTTTCATAAATTTAGAACTTTTACTCTAAACCCTCAATTTCTCAACTATCAATTAGAAATGTGCCACAAAGGTACGATTATTTCTGCTATTATCCTCAATATTAACACTCTATAACATCCCTAAGTGGCAAAATACGGTTCCTACCCCTCTCACTTTCCACTGTTCCGTTCCCAAAAGATGCCGTTAGTGTAGCCTTGAATGGTCGAATCCTGGTCTGCAAGAAGGAGGCGTTTGGCGGTCAGGAGGAGGTAGTCAAGGTTGAGTTCGATGCCACAATAACAACGACCCAACTTCTTGGCAACGACTGCGGTGGTGCCGCTGCCCAAGAAGGGGTCGAACACAAGGTCTCCTTCTTTGGAGGAGGCGAGGATGAGTTTGGCGATGAGCTTCTCAGGTTTCTGTGTAGGATGATCCGTATTCTCTGGCATTGACCAAAAAGGTACGGTGATGTCATCCCAGAAGTTGCTGGGGCAAGTGGTGCGGAAACGTCCCTCCTCAGTCTCTTCCCAATCCTTGGGCTGTCCTTTCTGTCGATAGGGAGCGAGGACGCGGCGACGCTGTTTCACAGCATCGAGGTCAAAGTAATAGTCGTTGGGATTCTTGACAGCAAACCAGATGTCCTCCATCGAGTTTTTCCAATTGTGTGCGGCTCCACGTCCTTTCTCACGTTGCCACGTGATGCGGTTGAGGATGGTGAGCCTTTCTTCGATGACGCGTTGCATAGAAGAGGAACAACGCCAATCGCCACACATATAGAGGGAGCCGCTGGGAGCCAATTTGTCACATAGCGGATAGAACCAACTGCGAAGGTAGTCTTCATATTGCTGGGCAGAGACCGATGTAAACTTGTTCCCTCCAAAGTTGCGAGCGAGATTATAAGGAGGATCCACGATGATGAGGTTGGCAAATCCATCGGGCAAAGTAGGCAACACATGAAGCGTGTCGCCCTGAATGAGAGATTTCCCATCCACCATCTGCAGGAGACCTTCATGTTCTCCTTCATCAATATGTAGGGTTCGATTGTTCTTGGCTGGCATTTGCAGTTTAGAGATGAGAGTTGAGGGCAAAGGTAGTGATTTTTTATGAGGAATGAGGAATGGGGAATGAGGATTTGTCACTTTTTCATTAAAAAAGCAGTCTTAAAGGCAAATAATTCCTAATTTCTAATTCCTAATTCCTAATTCTTCATTATCTTTGCACTCATCTTTATATACTAACTATGACGAAGAAGTATGATTTTCTCATTATCGGCTCTGGTGTGGCTGGTATGAGTTACGCCCTGAAGGTGGCTGAGGCAAAGAAGGGCAAGATTGCCATCATCTGCAAGACCACCCTCGAAGAGGCGAACACAGCAAAAGCGCAAGGTGGCATTGCGTCAGTGACAAACCTGCTGGTCGATAACTTCGAGAAGCACATCGAGGACACCATGATTGCGGGCGACTGGATCAGTGACCCAGAAGCTGTGAGGCAGGTGGTGATGGGCGGTCCGGAGGGCATCAAGGATTTGGTGCGCTGGGGCGTGAACTTCGACAAGAAGGAGGATGGATTGTTCGATCTGCATCGCGAAGGCGGACACTCTGAGTTCCGTATCCTGCATCATGCCGACGATACGGGCGCTGAGATTCAGCGTGGTCTGATGGAGGCGGTGAGGAAGCATCCTGACATTGAGGTGCTGGAGCATCACTTTGCGGTGGAAATCATCACACAGCACCATCTGGGCATCCGTGTGACTCGCAGAACACCTGACATCGAATGCTTTGGTGCGTATGTGCTGAACCCCAAGACGGGCAAAATTGACACCTATCTGTCGAAGGTGACGCTGATGGCTACAGGTGGTACGGGTGCTATCTATGCGACGACATCGAACCCCAACATCGCCACAGGCGACGGTATCGCAATGGTGTATCGCGCCAAGGGAAAGGTGAAGGACATGGAGTTTGTGCAGTTCCATCCGACGGTGCTGTTCAATCCTGCAGAGACTCATCCTGCTTACCTCATCACGGAGGCCATGCGTGGTTATGGTGGCATCCTGCGTCTGCCCAACGGCGAGGAATTCATGCAGAAGTATGATGAGCGTCTGTCCTTGGCTCCACGTGATATCGTGGCTCGTGCCATCGACAACGAAATGAAGATTCACGCCCTCGACCACGTATGTTTGGACGTGACGCATAAAGACCCTGAGGAGACAAAACATCACTTCCCCAACATCTACGCAAAGTGCCTCAGCATCGGGATCGACATCACGAAGGACTACATCCCTGTGGCGCCATCGGCTCACTACATGTGTGGTGGCATCCAGGTGGATCTCGACGGACGCTCAAGCATCAGAAGGCTCTATGCCGTGGGCGAATGTTCTTGCACAGGTCTGCATGGCGGCAACCGTCTGGCCAGCAATTCGCTGATTGAGGCTGTGGTGTATGCCAATGCAGCAGCCAAGCACTCTTTGGAGGTGGTTGACCAGTATGAGTTCAACGAGAAGGTGCCTGCTTGGAACGATGAGGGCACGATGACAAACGAGGAGAAAGTGCTCATTGCACAGGACGTGAAGGAAGTGGGGCAGATTATGTCCACTTACGTGGGCATCGTGCGTTCCGATTTGCGTCTGCACCGTGCTTGGGAACGTCTTGATTTGCTCTACGAAGAGACGGAACATCTCTTCAAACGGGTGAAACCCACCCGAGACATCTGCGAACTTCGCAACATGATCAACGTGGGCTACCTTATCACGCGTCAGGCGCTGGAACGCAAGGAAAGCCGAGGACTGCACTACACGGTGGACTATGCGAAGCATGCATTGGACAAGAAATAGGAAACAAGAAAAAATATATAGTTTATTGAGATGAAAAAGGTACTGTTATTTTTATTTTTTAGTTTTTCACTTTTGGTTTCCGTATCGGCTCAGGACATGACTGTGCCGATGGACTCGGCAGTGCGTAAAGGAGTACTGCCTAATGGACTGACTTACTATCTGCGCCATAATGAGTGGCCAGAGAAACGCGCCTTCTTCTACATTGCACAGAAAGTGGGTTCGATTCAGGAAGAAGATGATCAGCGAGGTCTGGCACACTTCCTCGAACACATGTGCTTCAACGGCACCACCAACTTCCCTGGCGACCGTCTAAAAAAGTACTTGGAGACGATTGGTGTGAAGTTTGGTGAGAACCTGAATGCCTACACTTCGTTCGACGAGACGGTGTACAACATCGACAACGTGAATGTGGAGACTGCTGGAGCCATTGACTCCTGTCTGCTCATCCTCCACGACTGGAGCCACGACCTCCTCTTGGAAGACGCTGAGATTGACAAGGAGCGTGGTGTCATCAACGAGGAGTGGCGTTCGAGAAGTTCGGCCATGATGCGCATGTATGAGAAGGCACTCCCTGTGATGTACCTAGACAGCAAGTATGGTGACCGTCTCCCTATCGGCACGATGGACATCGTGATGAACTTCCCCTACGATGCCCTGCGCAGTTACTATCGCAAGTGGTACCGTCCCGACCTGCAGGCCATCGTGATTGTGGGCGACATCAACCTCGACGAGATGGAGCAGAAGATTCAGAAGGTGTTTGCTGACATCCAGCCAGCAGCTCCCGATGCGGCTAAGTTCGAGTACTATCCTGTGCCCGATAATGCAGAGTCCATCTTTTCTATCAACAAGGACAAGGAACAGCGTAGCAACAACATCTACTTCATGTGGAAGACAGAAGCCTTCCCACGTGAGATGAAGGACAATGTGGCCTACATTATTTATAATTATTTCCGTGGCGCGATGGCCAGCATGTTTAGTGAGCGCATCAGCGACATCCTTCAGAAGGAGAACGCACCGTTCTTAGGTGCAGGTTTCAGTTATGGTGACTACTTCGTGTCGAAGACCAAGGGTGCCTATAGCGGTTCAGTGACTTGCGATGACAACAAATACGAGCAGGGTGTCAAGGCGCTCTATCGTGAGATCCTTCGCATGAAGAAATATGGCTTCACGGCTTCTGAGTACGAGCGTTACACCTCGAAGTATCTCTCCAGCCTCGAGAGCGCTTACCTCCATCGCGACAAAATTCAGAGTGGCAGTTATGTAGAGGACTGTGTGCGCCACTTCCTCGACAACGAACCTCTGACCAGCCTCGAATGGGACTACACCACCATGAATCAGATTGTTCCAGCCACCAACGTGGACATGGTGAACGAGATGATTCAGCAGATTCCTATTCAGCAGGACAACGACTCCAACTTTGTGGTGGCGATGTTCGCTGCTGACAAGGAGGACAACATCCTGCCCACAAAAGAGGACTTCATGAAGTGGATGGCTGAGGTGGAGGCTGAGGACATCGAGCCTCTGAAGGAAGAGGTGAACAACGAGCCGCTCATTGCTAAGATGCCTAAGCCTGGCAAGGTGAAGAAGATTAAAGATGACAAATATGGCGCCAAGCTCATCACCCTGAGCAACGGCATCAAGGTACACGTGAAGAAGACGGATTTCTCACCCAACCAGATCAGCATGATGGGTCACAGTTGGGGTGGCACATCTCTCTACAGTTTGGACGAAAGTGACCAAACCGAAAACATCGGTTGGGTGAGCGTAGGTGGATGGGGCAACTTCAGCGCTACGGAACTCAGCAAGAAGATGGCTGGCAAGCAGGCCAGCATAGGCACAGGTGTGGGTGCTGAGAGCGAAACGGTGTCTGGCGGATGCGTGAAGAAGGACTTCGAGACGATGCTTCAACTCGCCTATCTGCACTTCACAGCTCCTCGCAAGGACATCGAGGCTTACAATTCAGCCATCCAGCGTAGCAAGGCCAACATGAAGAATGCGGAGTTGCAACCTACCACGGCTTTGCAGGACACGATTGCGAAGGTGGTGTACAATAACCACAAACTGGCACTCCGCACCAAACCTGAAGACCTCGACAAGATCAACTACGACCGCATCATTGAACTCTATCGTGAGCGTTTTGCTGATGCTGACGACTTCGAGTTCTTCATTGTGGGCGACTGCGATGCAGACACGATTGCGCCACTTCTGGCCAAGTACTTGGGTGCCCTTCCCACCAAGAAGGGTTCAGAGTCCTACAAGATCATCGACCTCAAGATGGCAGATGGCATAATTACCAATGTCTTCGAGAAGCATCAGGAGACACCAAGTGCCCTTGTGCTCTTCCTCTACCACACTCCGATGAAGTATAATCTCAAGAACGCTCTCACTGTCAGCATGCTCGACCAAGTGATGGACATGATGTACACGGAGTCCGTGCGTGAGGACGAAGGTGGTGCTTACGGCGTACCAGTCCGTGGTGGTCTGAGCCGTTATCCACAAGAAGAGGCTTCCATACAGATTCAATTGCCTACCGCTCCTGAGAAGCGTGCGAAGATGACGGAAATCGTCTATCAGGGTGTGGAGAAGATGGTGAATGAAGGTCCCAAGGCCGAAGACCTCCAGAAGGTGAAGGAGTACATGCTCCGTGCCCATGAGGAAGACCTGAAGAAGAACGGCTATTGGATGGGCGAGATGATGAACTATGTGCTCTATGGCGAGGACAACGATGCCATCTATGTGGACACCCTCAACAGCATTACAGCCGCCGACATTCAGGAAGTGGCACGCCAAATCTTTAGAAGTGGCAACCGCATCGAGGTTGGCATGACCAGCCCTGTTGAGTAATATTTAATAGATAATGTATAATAAATAATAGCCATCCGGCTTGTTAGGCGACATGTCGGATGGCTATTCTAATTGATAGATAATGAGAAAGATATTTGCATTTGTACTCTTTGGTTTTTCTTTTTTAGTTTCCACCGCTCAGGACATCGTTCCACAGCCCCTGCAGGCTGAACAGCGAGACACCGTTGTCATTGACACTACCCAACTCTCAACTTTTAACTCTCAACTTTCAACTTTCGCAGAGGATCAGCCTTGGGATCAGCGTGTCAAGCTCTCCCTCGACCAACTGGCTCGTGAGGCGGATCGCGCTCCCTTCACCGCAGGCATCTGCGTGTGGGACTTGACCGACGACTCCATCTTCTGGGGTTACAACAACCACAAGGTGTTGCGTCCTGCCTCCACGCAGAAAGTGCTTACAGCCATCTCTGCCCTGAGCGTCATCGGTGCACAGCACACCATCAACACCCGTTCCTACTACACAGGCACTATCGCTGGTGACGGCACCCTCCAAGGTGACATCTATGTGGTGGGTGACTTCGATCCTATGTATGACTACAGCGACCTCAAGGAACTGGCACGTGCCATCCGTGACTTAGGTGTCAAGCGTATCAGTGGCAAGATTTATGGCGACCACAGCATGAAGAACGCAGACCTCTATGGCAACGGCTGGTGTTGGGACGATGTCCCCAGCAAGTACGAGCCTTATCTCTGTGCACTCATGGTGGAGCGTGGCAGAGTCCATCCTAATTTCGGCTCTTATTCCAAAGATGCCTCTTTCCATCCGGCCGCTCACTTCGCATACGCCCTTAGCCACGAACTGAAGAACCTCGGCATCACGGGCACCAGCACCGCAGTCGTCGGCTATGGTACGAAGGATTACACCTCAGGCGGACGTAACTTCCACACCAAGACGCGCACCATCGAACAGGTGCTCCAACGCATGCTCAAAAACTCTGACAACCTCCATGCTGAGGCGGTCTTCTTCCAATTGGCCAACGCATCCGTCACCAAACGCTGTTCGTGGAAGGACGGAGCCAAGCAGGTGGAGAACATTCTGCGTCGGGCAGGGGTTCCCCTCGAAGGCATCGAAATAGCCGATGGTAGTGGCGTCTCCCTCTATAACTACGTGACGGCTGATGCCCAGGTGGCCATGCTGCGTTACGCCTTCAAGACCCCCAGCGTTTATCAGCCCTTCTATCAGGCATTGCCCATTGCAGGTGTGGATGGAACGCTCGACGAACGCATGCAGATAGGTCCAGCCTATCGTAACGTCCGTGCCAAGACCGGCACCCTTGAAGGCGTGATTGCCCTCTGTGGTTACGTGACAGCCTCCAATGGTCACCAACTTGCTTTCTCCATCCTCATCAACGGCACCCTCTCCTCCAAAGATGCCCGTGCCTACCAAGACCGTTTTTGTCAGGAACTGGCACGATGATCCCAATCCGTGAATACGCTAAAAAAAGTGAAAAAGAGACAAAGAATCCAACATTTCGGAGAAAAGATTTGGGTAGGTGGAAAAGAGTTCGTAACTTTGCCCACGATTTTGTGAAACGGTTTTTCTGACCCAAACAAACACTGACCAACCAAAACTTGATATCAATGGGCAAAACTGATCAGGACATCAGAGAACTTCTGAATGCGATGGATCCCATCACCCTGGAGGAGATGACGGGCATCAAACTGATGAACAGGCTCGACACGAAGTACGTGGCGAGCAAGTCGCAGTTGGTACAGTTGCTGAAGTTGGTGCAGGACAAATATTTTGTGCAGGAAACGCTGGAGAAGCGTATCATTCCGTATCTGACAACGTATTATGATACGGATGACCACTACATGTATATGATACATCACAACAAGCATGCCCGCAGGATGAAGGTGAGGGTGAGAACGTATGTGGCGAGTGAGTTGACGTTTTTGGAGGTGAAAAACAAGAACAATCATGGCCGGACGAAGAAGAAGCGTATCGAGGTGCCGAGTCAGGATGAGTTCAGGGGGACAGAGGGAGCGCATGAGCTGGTGCAGAAGAAGACGGGACTGGACTTGGACAAACTGAACGCGGTGGTGAGGAACCAGTTTGACCGTGTGACGCTGGTGAACAAGGGGAAGACGGAGCGGTTGACGATTGACTTCAATATCGGGTTCCACAACTTCGAGACGAATCACGACCACGGCACGGATGAGTTGGTGATCATCGAGCTGAAACGGGACGGGAATGTGTTCTCGCCTGTGTGCAACCTACTGAGGGACATCCACGTGCATCCCACGGGCTTCTCGAAGTGTTGCATCGGCATGGCGCTGACTGACCCAGAACTGAAGCAGAACAACTTCAAGCCGAAATTGAGGAATCTGGAGAAAATCAACGGAAGGAAATTTATCGATCACGAACTTTAAAAGTAGTAAATCGTCAAATAGTAATTAACCAATATGGATGCAATTAACGACTTTTTAGCAGTGCTGTCGAGCGACACGTGTAGACTCCTCGACCTTTTCCTGCGACTGATTATCAACACGGTGTTCACCATCCTCATTGCGAGGGCTTTCTACTTTCCAAAGGCTCGCCGTCGTGACTTCTTCTTCACCTACATTTTGGTGGGCTTCTGCATCTTCATGCTGATTCACCTGATGGGTGATGCGAAGATCAAGACGGGTATCGCGATGGGTCTTTTCGCCATCTTCTGTATCATGCGCTACAGAACGGAATCGGTGCCCATCCGTGAGATGACCTACCTGTTCCTCATCATCTCTTTGGCTGCCATCAATGGTTTGGCTTGGGCTGCCGACATCAGTCCGAAGCACCCAGAGTTTGCGGGTCCGCTGATGACGAGCATGGGTGAGCTTATTCTGACCGACTTGGTGTTTGTGCTGGGCGTGTGGATTGCCGAAGCGAACAAGTTGGTGAAGAGCCTTTCATCGAAGTACATCAAGTATGACAAGATTGACCTCATCAAACCCAGCTGCCGCAAGGAACTTATCGAAGACCTGAAGAATCGCACGGGTTTGGACATCACGAGCGTGTCCATCGGTTCCATCGACTTCCTGAAGGACATGGCCCTCATCAAGATTTACTACAACACGGATGAGGAAGATGAGTCTGCACAGAAAATGCCAAAGGAATATGCATAACCAGCCCACGCGCTGGGCGATTTTCACCCCCAACAGAATACTTATGAAACTTAGATTTTTCACTTTTATCTTTTCTCTTTTCACTGTCTTGGCGATTTCTGCTCAGGACGATGATTTCGGAATGGACTTCACCGTCGGTGCCGAGAAGAAGATCAGACCAGGCATGAGTTTTGGCATCGAGAGTGAGGCACGTACCCAGGACAACACACGCAAGATAGAGCGTTGGACGTTGGGGGGCGTATTTGACATGAGGCTTTGGCAGAATGAGAAAAAAACCTTCAGCGTGAAGGCTTCGGCAGGCTGGAAGTACATGTGGCTCTACAACTTGGGCACAACGGAATGCAAGTATGGCACTTCGTTAGATGGTGATGGAAATCCAGTGGAATACTATAAAGGTTATAATGAAAAGAAGAGCTATTGGCGCAACCGTCACAGGATGAGCGTGAGCTTAGGTGCTTCGTACAAACCCAACAAGCGCTGGAGCTATTCGCTGAGAGAGACTTTCCAGTACACACACTTCTGCAAGAGTGAGACGACAGTGGACAAGTATCGCTTGGACGATGATGATGACATGACCATGACGACTGAGCCGAAGGAATACGCTCCCAAGGACTTGTCGATGTTGCGCTCGAAATTCACGGTTCAGTACAACATCCGTCATTGCCCTGTCAACCCTTACGCCGCTGTGGATTATGGCTGTGGCCTGAACTACAAGGACAGCAAGTGGAAGTTCACGGCTGGTACTGACATCAACGTCACCAAGCAACACAAATTTGAGGTCTTCTATCGCTACATCAAAGAGCATGATAGCGACGACCCCACCGGACATTTGTTAGGTTTAGGATATAATTTCAAATTTTAATATGAAAACAAGCTTAAAAAGAATCTTTCGCTTCATCGCGATTGCCCTTCCCCTTTGGGGAATGGGCAGCTTTGCTTTTGCTGACGACTTCAACCTCTATTATGACACGACAGCAGGAGAGACTGACAAGAAACTGGAATCGGTGACCAACCTCCAGAAACTGACATTCAAGGACGGTCAGATGACAGTTGTCCGCACGGATGGCACTACCAGCACACTCACTATCTCGAACATCAAGCGTCTCTTCTTCTCTACTGCAGAGGGGCTCACGCCCATCAAGGACGTGAAGGCAGAAGACATCATCGACCTGAAGAAGGGTGATGTCTATGACCTGATGGGGCGCAAACTCAACATCGACCTCAGCAAGGAGAAATTGCCCAAGGGCATCTATATCAAGGATGGAAAGAAAATATTCGTAAAGTAAGATTTCATCATGAAAAGATTTATACATTTCATCGCATTAGCCCTCTTCCTTGGGAGCTTAGGGGACGCTGCTTTTGCCCAAAAGAAAGCCTACCTTTGTAAGGACGGCAGTTACGTGACGGTGGACATCAAGAACGGATTGGAAATAGACCTCACCGAAGGACTGGATTCCGTCACATTCTCCAAACCTCAAATGGGCAACGACGTCGTGATTGTCTATAATGGCACCACCGCTTCGGTGACCATCCCTGAGCAGTTGAAAGGCACCGTGGCCTGCTCCAGCGGCACCAGTTCTGATGTGGTGCTGACCAACACCAACACGACAGACGAGGTTTTCTATCATGTGAGTGGCACCAGCACGGCTGGCTCCCTTACCATCAATGCCGACTACAAGATGACCGTCAAGCTGAACGGTGTGTCGTTGACCTCTACTAAGGGAAGCGCCATCGATTTGGCCTGTGGTAAGCGCATCGATGTAGTATTGGGCGAGGGTACCACCAATTCTTTGGCAGACTTGGCTGGAGGTTCTCAGAAAGCTTGTTTCAACACCAAGGGTCACGTGGAATTGTCAGGTGCTGGCACGCTGAACGTGACGGGCAATGGTAACCACGCCATCAGAACGAAGGAATACTTGGAGGTGAAGAAAGATGTGAAGGCCATCAACATCGTGAAGGCTGCGAACGATGCCATCCATGTGGGACAGTATTTCGAGATGAACGGTGGTGCGCTGACCATCGACAAGAACACGGTGAACGATGGTATTCAGGTGGAATATGAGACAGATGACAACGATAAGGTTGTCGTGGACGAAGATAACACGGGTGCCATCATCGTCAAGGGTGGCACCATCGACATCACGTTGGCCAATGCGGAAGATGCAAAGGGCATGAAAGCAGATGGCGACATCACCATCAGTGGTGGCACGTTCAACATCAAGGCACAAAGCAACGGTTCTCGTGGCATCCAGACCGATGGTAACATCACCATCAGCGAGGCTGACAACGCCACCACCATGACCATTGAGGCAACAGGTGGCAAATGCACCGTAGCAGCTGACAGCGATGACCCTCACAAGTGTTGGGGTATGAAGATTGGCGGCGACATGACCGTCAATGCTGGCACTATCACCGTCACCAAGAATGGTTCCACCACCAAGAAGGGCATCAAAGTGGGTGGCACCTATAAAAAGAATGGTGGCACAGTTTCGGCCACCATTGATAACGAATAAGGTTTAGAGTCTTCCACGCATCCCGCATGGCTACTCTAAACCCTTAACTCTAAATGATCACTTTACATTCACCGCTTTTCCACTATAGGTGACGCTCTTTTGGGTGCCACCTATAATTTTTACGTTGAAGGTGCGAGAGGTCTTCATGCCAGGGAATGAACCGGTTCGCTGACCGATGGTGAGGGTTTTGCTACGATCGTTCCAAGTGAGAGGGATAGTTGAGTACTGCCCCTTCTCGTAGTTGTAGTTGTCGCCCTCGTCCTCGTAGAGCGTGAAGGTGGCGTTGGCACCAGGATAGACTACGATGTCGATGTTGTCGAACTGATTCTCGTTGGCATACTGTACATCAGGCCCGAGAGGAAGGATGGAACCAGCCTTGATATAGAGAGGTGAGTGAGCCAGAGGTGCGGATGCAGAGAGGGTCTGACCGCCATCAAGACGAGTGTTCGTCCAGTAGTCATACCACTGTGTTCCTGCAGGCAGATAGACGCTGAAGGTCTTCTGAGCTTTCCAATCCACGGGTGCGTAGGTCTCACGCTTCACTTCTTGCTTGTCCCAGCCCGACATGGGGTCGGTGCGCACAATCTTCTCCTGCGTGTAGAGTGGGTCAACCACAGGACATACGAGCACGTTGTGTCCGAACATGTACTCACGGTTGTTGTTCCAGGTCTGCTTATCCTCCTTGAAGTCCATGAAGAGCGCACGCATAAAGGAATCGTTGTTCTTCGTCACCTGCCAAGACTGGCTGTAGATGTAAGGAAGGAAACGATAACGCAATTTCACAGCATCCACCAGCGCGTCATAGACAGGTTCGCCCTGCTGGCCGAAATAGTAAATCTCACGATAGATGTCAGCACCATGACTGCGCATCATAGGCGTGAAGGCACCAAACTGCATCCAACGCACGAAGAGTTCCTGGAACTGCGGATTGCGGGTGGCTGAGTTGTGTCCCTGCGTGCTGTAGGAGCCTGCGAAGAAACCACCCAGATCGGTGTTGACGTTGGGGTTGGCTGTCAGTGTGTAGTTGAGGCAGATAGGCACCTGCTTGCGTAGCGTCTCCCACGAAGAGCCCGTGTCGCCACTCCAAGTGTTGGCACCATAACGTTGCTGACCTGCAAAATAGCTGCGGGTGAGGATGAAGACACGCTTGCTGTCATCGACGGCACGCTGACTGTCATACACGCCACCCACCGTCATCAGCGGGAAGGCATTTCTCACGCTACGATAAGAACCCAACGCTGTGGGCTGGTCACGCTGTTCCTCTGTCAAGTCCATCTGGTCGGGATCGGTAGAGTCCATCCACCAGGCGTCGATGCCCATCTTGTGTAGACGTGAGAGGTTCTTCCAATAGATGTCGCGAGCCTCCTTGCTGTACACATCGTAGCAGCGCACACCGCTGGGATAGTCCTTACGTGGTGGCCACTGAGGCAGACCGCTCTGAGGCCAAGTGTCGAAATCGAGCATGAGACCCTTGGATTTCATCTCCTTAAAGGCCTTTGTCTCGGGACCGAACGATGCCCAGATGCTGATGCTCATGTGAGCATTCTGCTTGTGCACCTCGTCAATCATCTGCTGAGCACGGTCGAAGTCTGGATTCAGGAACTCCATCGCGTTCCAGTTGTAGTTGCTTCCCCAGTACTGCCAGTCTTGAATGATGCCGTCGAAAGGAATCTTCAGGTCGCGATACTTGTGCACCACCTCCAAGAGTTCAGCCTGCGACTTATAACGCTCACGGCACTGGTGGAAGCCATACGTCCAGAGGGGAAGCATGGGCACTTCGCCAGAGAGATGACGCATCTCAGCAATCACACCGTCAGCATTGCCACCATATATAAAATAGTAGTCCACCATCTTGCCCACTTCCGACTCCAGCTCGATGTTGCCAGCCTGTCCCTCAGCAGGAGTGACCAGGCGAGTTGGGGAGTAGTTGTCCCAATAGATGCCGTAGCCCTTGATGGTCTGGTAGAAATGCGCAAAGTCCTCCAAGTTGCTCTGTTCCATGCGACGGTTCTCACCGCGCTGGCTCATCTTGCCATTCTGCAACAGACCGATGCCGTAAATGCCCTCGTCAGCCTCCACCGAGAAGGTTTGCTTCACGCGGAAGGCATCCGTGTCAGGCCCCTTGGTGATGGGCGTGAACGAACTCTCGCCCTCCGAAGTGAGGAGATTCCCCTTGTTGTCGGAAAAAGACACGGAACCACCCTTCACGGTGACGGTGAGTGCCGAAGATTTGTAGATGGTGGCGTCGCCCTGCTGGATCTTGCTCACCTTCACCTTTTCAGGCTGAGCGATGACCACAAGAGACTTCTTCTCGACGTTTTGTCCGTTGTCCTTCACGATTCGGACAGTGTTGGGAGTGTAGAACTCCACCTTTTGAGCCCAACTTGTCGAGGCAAGCAGAGCCGTCATGACTAATAAGATTGATTTCTTCATAATGTTGTTGTTTGTGATAAAGATTGGTTTCCGACGAATTTGGTGGCAAAGGTAGTTAAAATTTTGAGAAAATGAGCAAGGGGAGAAGGCATTATCGTTTCTATGCATGAAAAACATTTCTCCATTCCCTAACTTTTTTCGTTTTATCCTCAAAAAAAGAATAATCTTCTTCATCTTTTCTATGCCTTTTTCCAGAAGGCCTTCTAAAACTTTTTCCTTCCCTTTCTAAAAAATTCTGGAAGGCCAAGCGGAAAAAGGGGGAAGGTATCACATTTTTTTCTTAATTCCTTTGTTGTTCAATGAATAAGTTGTACCTTTGCAACTAATCACCGGCGCATAGCTACAGGCGTAGAAGAATAACGTATGCATCACCTTTTCACCCTCCTCATCCTCTTCACGTGCCTTGCAGTTCTCCCTGCTGAGGCCATGCGTCCTGCGGTTCTCCCGCAGGAAACCCTCACCAAGGCGCAAGCCCAGCAAGAGGCACAAGCGCTCACCGCCCAATGGCTCGCCGACACCAAGGCGAAATATCAGCAAGCCTGGCAGAACCAACACCTCATCCTCAACGGCAAAATCATGCCCTTCTGGTACACCACCTACGGCACCAAGCCTGCTGATGGCTACAGCCTCTTCATCTCCTTGCACGGAGGAGGCAATGCCCCTGCCCAACTTAACGACAGCCAATGGGAAAATCAAAAACACCTCTACCAACCCCAAAATAGCGTCTATCTCGCACCCCGTGCCCCCTACAACGACTGGGACATGTGGTTCAAGCCAGACCTTGACCAATTCTACGCTGCCCTCATCCAGATGTGCGTGGCCAACCTTGATGTTAACCCCGACAAAGTCTATCTTATCGGCTTCTCCGCTGGTGGCGACGGAGTTTGGCGCATGGCTCCCCGCATGGCTGACACCTGGGCAGGCGCCTCCATGATGGCAGGACATCCAGGCGATGTCTCCCTCGTCAATCTCCGCAACACCCCCTTCATGGTGTGGTGTGGTGCCCTCGATTCCGCCTACGACCGCAACAAGCAATGCACCCTGCGTGGTCTTGAGCTTGATTCACTCCACAAAGCCGACCCCAAAGGATACATCCACGAAACCCACATCGTGGCAGGCAAACCCCATTGGATGGACTTGGAAGACGCAGCAGCCCTGCCTTGGTTGCAACAATATCGGCGCCATCCCTACCCCACCCACATCGTCTGGCGACAAGAAGAAGTCACTCATCCCCACTTCTACTGGCTCACAGCCCCAGCCGATCAACTTCAGCGTGGCAAGACTGTGCGCCTCATGCTCCAAGGCAACACCGTCAACATTTCCCAATGCGACTACACCCAATTAACCCTCCACTTCAACGACGAATTCGTTAACCTCAACAAGCCCATCACCATCCGCATGAATGGAAAGACCCTCTTCCAAGGCAAACTCTTCCGCACCACCGAAAACCTTAGAAGTACCCTCCAACAAAGAGGCGACCTACGCTACATGTTCTCAGCACAAGTCACTATCGATATACAATAATCAGAAAAATCAGTTCAATCGTTCCGCAGGAACTTGTTCTCATAAAAACATGATGTCCTGACCCTTGGCGTTCTGACCCACCACGACGGTGTCCACGATGTTGCGGAGCTCAAGACGGCAGGCGTACTTGAAGGTGGGGGGCGCAGAGGTTGTCGAGCTCATCCAAGCCACAGAAAGTGGCGCAGGAGCAAGAACCTTTAATTTTTGTGAGCCTCCGCCTCAAGGGCGTTGAGGCCGAGCCTCAAAGGCGTTGAGCTACCGGCTCGTCAGTCTGGGGGTACCGCCTCGATACCCTCTCCCCGCTCCGCCTGTGAGGGGGAGAGCCCCCGTCCACGCCGGCTTCAATAACCAATAACCTTTTTTTTTATTTCCGCTGCAAAGGTACGACATTCGGAGGGCGTTTTCCAAAATTTTTCGGGGGATGGGGTGGAAAATGGGCAATTTCGTGATGAAACAGTCCCCACTACTCAAAAATGACTCAGAATTCAGAATTCAGTTTTCTGAGGAGCAGGTAATATGTGGGCACAAAAATTTTAGTATTATATTTTGATATAATACTAACGCTTTTTCTCCCCCTTCACACCCTTCCCTATAAAACTGAATTTCTGAATTCTGAGTCACTGAGTCACAATTTGGCTAATCCTAAGATTTCCTAACGTGAAGGCAAGGCCAAACATACACACAACAACGGCAGCCCCAGAGGACAAAACCTCATACTTGATTCAGGTATCAGGTTCTAACTACAAGGCAAACACGCTGTTTGTAAACGAAAGCATCAATAAGAAGAGCCCGTGCAACCATTTGGCTGTACGGGCTCTTTTCATTTTGATGGTGCGGATTTCTCTGCGTTATTTCACCTCGAAGTCAAGTTGCTGGAGGTCGGCATCGCGTGAGGATGTGCCGTAGAGCAGTTTGTAACGACCGGGACGAGTGGAGAGCTCGTCGATGGATGGGTCGTAGTACTCGAAAGCTTCGCCATCGAGGGTGATGGTGGCCTTGCCTGTCTCGCCTGAAGCAAGACTGAGTTTCTGGAAGCCACGAAGCGATTTGATCGGGGCTTCTGGATAGTCGAGTGCTTTCACATAAACCTGCACGGTCTCTGTGCCTTCACGCTTGCCGGTGTTGGTGACTGGCACGGTGAGGGTGACGCTACCATTCGATTTCATCGAGGTTTTTGAGAGTTTTGCCTTGCCTACTGAGAAGGTGGTGTAGGAGAGTCCATAGCCAAAGGCATACTGGGGTTCACCACGGAAGTAACGGTAGGTGCGGTTGTCCATCGAGTAGTCGAGGAAATCGGGCAGATCATCGTTGGAACGATAGAACGTGACGGGCAGTTTGCCGCCTGGGTTGTAGTCGCCCAAGAGGACTTCAGCAAGCGCCTTGGCACCACCCTGGCCTGCATACCAAGCCTGAAGGAGGGCATCGTACTGACCTTCCACACTACCGAATGCGATGGCAGAACCAGAGCAGTTGACGAAGATGACGGGTTTGCCTGTGTCGTGCATGGCCTTGACGAGACGCTGTTGCACCTTGGGCAGTTCGATGTCGGCCTTGTCGCCACCTTCGCCTTCCATACGTGCAGAGATACCACCGATGATGACGATGGCATCAGCCTGCTTCACTTCGTTGGCAAGGTCGGTGAACTCCACGAGCTTGCGTTCGCAGATGTCGCCACGCAACATGGCGAAGTTGCCGTTGCCGTGCTTGTATTCGATGACTACATCGTAGGTCTGACCCTGCTGAACGGGGAATGACTTGTACTGAATACTACGTCCGAATCCAAAGCCTCCACCACGACGGCCACCACCTGCATGAGCTTCTTCCACCACCTGTCCGTTGACCTTCAGCACGTAGCCGTTGTCGGTGGAAAGGGTGTACTGCATATCGCCTGTGAAAGTAGCTGTGTACTTACCAGACACACGAACGGAGAGTGTGTCCTTGCTGATGCCCTGGGCGAAACCCCAAGCACCAAAAGTGGAGAAGTTCAGTTCGTTGTAGTAGTCGGTCTTGTCTGGATTTCCACTCAGGGAGTTGTTGTTGAAGAACTCGACGAGCACACCTTTTCCCTCGTTGAAATCGCCCAAATGGTGGATGGTAGTGTATTCGTCCGCCAGTTCGCATCCCTTCTGATAGATGATATTCGTATTGGGAAGGGCTGACTTGATGCCTGCGAGGAGAGAATGCTTGTGGTTGTCGGTTGGCGTACCACCATAGTTGCCATTCAGCAGTTCCACATCGTCGGCATTGGGACCCACAACGGCGAGAGTCTTGATGTTCTTGGAGAGAGGAAGAACGCCGTTGTTGTGGAGCAGCACCATTGATTCGCGGGCAGCCTGCGTGGCAAGCGCATCATTGGACTCGCTACTGATCACATCAGGACCGAGGTTTGCCCATGGAATCATATCGGCAGGGTCGAACATGCCCAGTTCGAAGCGCCCCATGAGGGTCTTACGCAAATGGTCATCGAGCACAGACTCCTGAACAAGTCCTTTCTGGAGGGCTTCAGTCAGCACCATGAAGACCTTGCCACACTCGAGGTCAGTGCCGTTGAGCACAGCATCGACAGAAGCCGAAAGTGGGTCGGGATGGGTCTCGTGCTGCCCTTTATTATAGAAGTTGTTGATGGCATCGCAGTCCGTCAAAACGATGGCTTTATAATCCCACTTGCGACGCAGGATGTCAACCAACAGACGGTCGCTTGTGCAACAAGGTTTGCCCTCGTAGCGGTTGTAGGCACACATCACTTCGCGTACATTACCTTTCTTCACCAATGCCTTGAATGCAGGAAGATAGGTCTCCCAAAGGTCGCGCATCGACACAGAAGCGTTGTAGGAGTGACGGAGAGGTTCGGGACCACTGTGCACAGCATAGTGCTTGGCACAAGCGTGGGTCTTGAAGTACTTGTCGTTGTTGCCCTGCATGCCCAAGACGGTCTGCACACCCAACACAGCGTTGAGGTAAGGGTCTTCACCACAAGTCTCCTGACCACGTCCCCAACGAGGATCGCGGAAGATGTTGACATTGGGGCACCAGAAGGTGAGTTCGGGATTGCCAGGATAGTAGGTCACACCCATAGGCACATTGAAGAGATTGGGGTCGTTGTGGTTGGTGCGGTTCCAGTTGGCACGAGCCTCGTCAGACACGGTTGAGAACACGTCATACACCAGTTGGGCATTGAAGGCGGCGGCCATGCCTATGGGCTGTGGATAGACCGTATAGCCACCTTGACGCACACCATGACAGGCTTCACTCCACCAGTTGTAGGAGGGGATGCCGAGGCGGTCAACAGAAATGGATTTGTTCATCATCAGACCCACCTTCTCTTCAGGTGTGAGCAGGGAAATGAGGTTCTCCACACGCTCCTCATTGGAGAGTTTGGGGTTCTGGAACGGATACTTGGGATCATCGGCAGGGGCGGTGTCAACCATCGCCTTAGTCGTAAGCGAGCCAAGCGTCTGACCATTGTTGTCAACAAGTTCCACACTACGATAGGTCTTGCCCGATGCACCAGAAGGCGACATCGCAACCATCACTTTGACCACTTCACCAGGCTGAATCTCTTCGGTGGTGTAGAAAGCCTTGATGCAGTCGCAACTGGGAATGGACTTGCCAATCTGCACGGGCATTTTCGAGGTGTTCTGCAACGTGAACGTGTGGCAAACAGCTCCTTTGGAGGCGTTGATGGCTCCGAAGTCCCATTCATAGGAATCGAAGGTGACTGGACTCTTCTTGAGTTGTGCCAGCGAAGGTGTGGCTGCCATGAGCGAGCACACCATGAGGAATGTTAATTTCTTCATTGAGTTGGTTAGTTTGTAGAGTTTTGAGTTTGTGAGTTATTTAATTTGTGAATTCTTCCGTTTTCACTTTGATAACCTTGGTGGGTTTATCCTGAAGCACCTTCACCAATGCGAGACGACGGGCATTCCAAGTCTTGTTGATGGAGGCTGGCATGACGCTCACCGCCCTATCTTTGAGGGATGTGTCAGTCGTGAGGATGTACGGGTTGGTCTTGCCTTCAGCGAGCATCTTGTCAGCAATGGCATTGGCACCACCTACCTTGAACCAGCTTTCTATCGTGTCGTCAGCACCAGGAATGAGCAGAATGACAGGCAGTTCATCCACATTCTGCGTGGTGGGTGGGTAATAGGTGGCCGTGTTCTTGTTGAGGTCGTATGACACTACGCCATGTGGGATGTCGCCCATCGAGAGGAGGCTGTATTCGGATGCCGGGTTCTCGTGGATGCTGTACTTGAAACCCTTGTCAGGCGAGAGATACATGTTGGTGGGGTCAGCCACTTTCGTGCCATCGACAATGAAGCAGTATCTAAAGGTCTGGTTTTCTACACCTTTGATGTCAAGGCTCCACACGCCATCAGCATCTTTCTCCATAGCGTTAGGCTCGGGCAGATAGTCCATATCAAGCAACACTTGCTGGGCGTTGGGAGCGCTGATGCGGAAAGTGACGCCATCGCTCTTGTATTCGGGCGACACGACAGCACGCGGGAAGAGACGAGCCATCACAGCAGGGGTGAAAGCCTCTTCCTTTCCTGTGGCTTCGAGGGCTGGCTTGCCGTTCTTCATGGCTTCTTCTGATGCTTCAGGATTGAAAAGCAGACGCATCGTCTTGTCCAAGAAGTACTTGGCATTCATCCAGGTGTGGCCAAATTTGTCGTGGGTGTATTCCTTCACGCTACGGATGCCCTTCTTGTCAAGGAACTCCATGTAGTCACGAGCCGTGCCATAGAGAAAATCGTCAGTACCCACACCCAACCAGAAAAGGTGAATCTTGCTATTGGTGTCGGCGGCGTTGTCATAGACACCCCCTGGCAATGTCGTGGATGTGAAGGAACTATAAGAGCAGAGGTAAGAGAACTTGTCGAGGTTCGTCAATCCGCAGGAAAGCCCCTGATTGCCACCACGTGAAAAACCTCCGATGGCTCTGTGGTCTCTGTCGTTGATGGTGCGATAGTGGCTCTCCACGTATGGCATGAGGTCGTTCGTAAGGTCTTTGCCAAACACATCACCCATGCCCATCATACCACCTTGTGGAGGAGTGGGAAGCAATTTGGTGGGATTGCCGTATGGAAGCACGATGATCATCTCCTTGGCCTTGCCCTCAGCCAGAAGGTTGTCGAGGATATAGTTCATGCGTCCCACCTTGTAATAAACCTCTTCCGTGTCGGTTGTGCCGCTGATGAGGTAGAAAACTGGGTATTTCTTGTTCTCATTGCCTTTCTTATCGTAAGTTGGAGGCAGATAGACAATGGCGTTGTTAGTGCCCTGAAGGCTCTTGGAATAGTAGTGGATGTACTCCACCTTGCCATGTGGCACGTCCTGGATGTCGTGCGCCAAAGCACCCTTGGGGTCTGGAATCTCCAAGAGGCTGTTCTTGAAGCCCTCGTTGGGGAAATACTGCGGACACAAAGGATCCATCACGCTGACACCATCTACCTCAAAGTGATAGGGGTACATGTCTGGAGATGCAGGACCTAATGTAGCTGTCCACACCCCATTGGCATCCCGTTGCATGGGGGTCTTCTTGGCAAATTGCACATCCACCTGCACTTCTTTGGCAGTTGGATTCGTGTAACGGAAGGTAACTGTGCCGTCATTGTTGCAGATGACGGACTTCTGTTCTGACGCCGTCTGAGCTAAGGCTTGCAAACTCGTTCCCAAGGCCAGCGTCATGATGATTGTCTTAAAATTCTTCATATCGGTTTTTGTTAATAAACATTGGTTAGATGCGGATATCGCCACAAAGTTAAAGCATTCGTTTCGCTTTTTCTTATAATTATGTAACAAAAACTTTAGTTTGTTTGGGAATGTCGCCAGAAAGTACTACTTTTGCCGAAAATTATTTCACAGACATCTATGTACAGATTTCAATCCATACTCCTCACATGCTGTCTTTGGGCACTTCTTCCCCTGATGGGAGGCATGTCCGCTGGTGATTTTTTTGCCCTTCAGGCACAAGAACTGAACTGCGTTGTGAGAATCAACTCAGCGCAGGTTCAAGGAACGAAGGCAGAAATTTTTCCGAAGCTCGAAGCGGCTATGGCCGAGTTTATGAACAACACCGAGTGGACTGACCTCCAGTTTCAGAAGGACGAGAAGATAGAATGCACCATGACCTTCACGGTGAAGAAGTATGATGAGGCCAGTGGCGCCATGAGTGGCGAGATGCTTTTCCAGTTGTCACGCCCCGTTTACAATTCGGCCTACAGCACCACTGTCTTCTCCATGCGTGACACGAATTTCGATTTCAGCTATCAGGATCAAGACCGTTTGGAGTTCAACATCAACAACCTCGACAACAGCCTTACCGCTATGATGGCCTACTATGCATACTTTTTCATCGGCTTGGATCTCGACACATTCTCACCCTTGGGAGGTACGGATGTGCTGCACATGGTGGAAACCATCGTGGGTAATGCCCAGTCTTCATTCGGCGACTCAGGCTGGAAGGCATTTGGAGATGATAGAAACCGCCATGCCATCATCAACGACTATATGGATAGTTCGATGGAACCTTTCCGTCAGATGCAATACAAATACTATCGCCAAGGTCTCGATGAAATGGCGCAAAATGCTGATAGAGGACGCGCCGCTGTGAGCGAAGCCATCGACTTGCTCAAGGAGGCACACGACAACAAACCTCTCTCGCAGTTGCCCATCATCTTCACCGATTTCAAGCGTGACGAACTTGTCAATGTCTATGCTGGACATGGTACCGAGAAGGAACGCAAGCAGGTGTATGACATCATCTCGACCCTCAACCCCAGCCAAAACAACTATTGGAATAAAATCACGAAATGATACGCCATCTACATATAGAGAATTATGCGCTCATTGAGCACTTGGACATCGATTTCAACGAGGGTTTTTCTGTCATCACGGGTGAAACGGGTGCAGGAAAGTCCATCATCATCGGTGCCATCGGACTCATATTGGGACAACGTGCCGATTCCCGTTCCATGAAGACCGGGGCTTCACGCTGTGTGGTGGAAATCACGTTCGACGTGTCAAACTATCAGTTGGAGGCTTTCTTCCAAGAGAATGACTTCGATTTCGACGGAAAGGAATGTATCATCCGACGCGAACTCACGTCTGCTGGCAAGTCACGTGCCTTCATCAACGACACCCCTGCCTCCCTGGCACAACTGAAGGAAATTGGCGAACAACTCATTGACATACACTCCCAACACAAGAACCTACTGCTGGGAAAGGAAGACTTCCAATTGAGCATCTTGGACATTGTGGCTGAACACCAGACATTGCTGACTTCCTATAAGCAGGAATATGCATCCTATCGGCAGTTGGCTAAGCAGTTGGAAGAAGCCGAAGAGGAGGCTCGCACCAATAAGGAAGATGAGGATTATTTGCGTTTTCAGGTAGATCAGTTGGCTGATGCTGAACTGAAGGAGGATGAACAGGCTGAGCTGGAAGAAGAAGCTGAAACCCTCGAACATGCCGAAGAAATCAAGTCAGCATTGTATGCATCTGCCCATCTTCTGCAATCTGACGGCGATGGAGCCGATGCGTTGGGGATGCTCCAGCAAGCTTTATCTGAATTACAATCCATTTCATCGGTCTATTCATCGGCAGAAGAGTTGGCTGAACGACTCGATTCCTGCTACATCGAACTGAAAGATATAGCTGATGAGTTGGAGAGTCAGGCAGAGGATGTTGAGTATAATCCACGCCGATTGGAAAAGGTGAATGACCGCCTGAACACCATCTATACCTTGCAGAAGAAGCATGGAGTGGACACGATAGGAGAATTGCTTGCTTTGCAAGTTGACTTGGAAGAGAAGTTGATGCGAATCACCAATTCTGACGATTTCATCGGGGAACTTCGCGAAAAGATGGAGGTACAGAAGAAGAAGGTTGTTGCCTTGGCACAACAACTCTCCAAGGAACGCAAAGACGTGGCCAAGAAGGTGGAAAAGGAGATGGAGGAAAGATTGTTACCTCTGGGCATGCCTCATGTGCAGTTCAAGTGCTCCGTATTGGCAAATCCATCAGAACTTACATCTACAGGTTATGACCAAGTGCAGTTCCTTTTCAATGCAAACAAGAGTGGCGAGCCCCAGCCAGTAAGTCAGATTGCATCAGGTGGTGAGATCGCCCGTGTGATGCTGTCACTCAAAGCGCTCATTGCAGGAGCCGTAAAACTGCCCACTATCATCTTCGACGAGATAGATACAGGCGTCAGTGGTTCCATCGCTGAAAAGATGGCGCGCATCATGAAGGAAATGGGCGAACAAGACCGTCAGGTCATCTCCATCACGCATCTACCCCAGATTGCCGCGTTGGGAAGCCATCATTATAAGGTATATAAAGAAGACACCGCCGATGCTACGTTAAGTCACATCATCCCATTGGACAATGAACAGCGTGTGGAGGAGATTGCCCACATGCTCAGTGGTGAACAACTTACGCAGGAAGCATTGAACAATGCTAAGGCACTATTATTTTCGAAATCATGAAGAAAACGATATTGACAATGTTTGTGTGCATGGTTGCAAGCATGACCTTCGCACAGTCCAAATTTGCCTCCAAGGTGAAAAAGGGACTTATTTCTGTGAACACCTACGACAAGCAAGGTGACCTGCTGCATCAGGGTATGGGATTCTATGTGGGTGCCAATGGAGAGGCTATTGCCGACTACCGGGTGTTCAAGGGCGCCTACAAAGCCACCGTGATTGACGCCAATGGCAAGCAGGAGGATGTGGATTGCATTTGGGGTGCTGACGATGCTTACTCGCTGGTGCGGTTCAAAGTGAAGACCAAAGGCAACGCCATCATACCTTCAGTCACCTCATTTCAGCCGATGAAATCGACACTTTATGTATTGAAGGTGGCTGATGGAGGCAAGCTGGAGAGCGATCAGGTCACCGTGGCCGACACATCGATGATTCAGGGCAAATATGTCTATTACGGACTCGACAAGCAGTTGGACAGCAAGATGATGGGTGC
>CAJOGQ010000004.1:0-56722 GCA_905234125.1 uncultured Bacteroidaceae bacterium
ATTCTCCAGCCACATTTTTTACTGCTCATGAGAAAACTGTAATCTGTAATCTGTAATCGACAGGCAAAAACCCGAGAAGACCCGATTTCCAAAAAATAAAAATATTTTGAAAATAATTGCCAAAATATTTGCATATGTCAGAAAAAAGTCGTACCTTTGCATCAGAAAAGAAAAAAAGGAGCGGGGAGCAAGGAGCAGGGAGCAAGAGAATACCTTGCAAACAGGCATCCACCTCATAGCACAACAAACCTCCTGCCCCCTGCCCCTAAATACTAAAACCAAAACTATCAACCATGAAAGCACTCAACTCAAAAGAAATCATCGCCATCTGGTTCGCCATCATCGCGGCCTGCATCAGCATCACGGCGCTATGGATGCCTCCACAGGGCATCATCGACGAAACGGTGCTCATCCTCATCGGCCAGCTCCTGCTCTTCATCGCCACCTTGGTGGGCGTGGACGGGGCACTCATGAGACTCTATCGGATGAAAAGGGGCACGAAGGACGAAGCGGTACCCCCAGACTGACGAGCCGGTAGCTCAAAGGCATTGAGGCCGAACCTCAAAGGCGTTGAGGCGGAGGCTCAGCAGAAAGAATAATACAAGTTTCGGATGTCTTGTTGCGCCGGTGGCGCCGAAGGCGGCGGCTTGCCGCAATAAAAACTTGAGAAACTTGAATAAAAATAAAAATTTCGCGCGAAAATATGCGGGACGCGGGCACCCGATGTAGCTGTCCGTACAAGTCAAAAAAAGTGAAAAGTGAAGAGTGAAAAGTGAAAAATCCAAGTTACTTCAACTCTTAATTGTTTGGATCGTAAATTTTCTTATGGCAACAGAAAAAACAAGTTGACAGTTGATAGTTGACAGTTGACAAAGCTGACGCGATGCACGCAAGTAGGGCATCAATGAGAAGGAGAAGATTTGAAAATCGAGAAATGACAATAGTCGTTTCTCGATTCGTCGTTTTATCTTTTGTCGTTTTGCGGGCATTTGCTAAGTCGATTCGGCGGCAAAGATAAGCATTTCTTCTTGATGAAAAAAGGAATCGGAAAGTTTTTGGGGTGAAACCATTCCTTTTATTCGGATTTCTTTCCTATGTTCGGAGAATTTGTTGTACCTTTGCAGCACAAATTCCAATGAATAAGGATATATCGCCCTTAAATAAGGCTAACTAACATTTTTATAACGAACAAAAACCAATAACTTGTATGAAAGAATTACAGATGTACATTAACGGCCAGTTCTGCGCAAGCTCGAATGGCAAGTGGATTGATGTGTTGAACCCATCGACCGAAGAAGTGATTTCACGCCAACCAGAAGGCACCATCGAGGATGCTAACCGCGCGCTCGATGCGGCTCGTGCTGCCCAGAAGGCATGGGCAAAGACTCCTGCCATTGAACGGGCTGGCTACCTGATGAAGATTGCCGCTGGCATCAAGGCTCGTGAGAATGAATTCACTGAGATTATCATGCGTGAGCAGGGCAAGACCCGCAACTGGGCTGCCATCGAAGTGGGCGCCACCATCGCTTACTTTGAATATATGGCTTCTTTTGCCCGCCATATTGAGGGTGAGATTATCCCCAGCGACCGTCCCAACGAAACCATCCTGCTGACGAAGAAGCCGATTGGCGTGGTGGCTGGCATCCTGCCTTGGAACTTCCCGTTCTTCCTCATCGCACGTAAGGCTGGTGCTGCGCTCATCGCCGGTTGCACCATCGTGATCAAGCCCAGCCAGCTGACGCCTGAGAACTGTACCGAGTTCGCCAAGGTGGTTGAGGAAGTGGGCTTGCCGGCTGGTGTCATCAATATTGTGACGGGCAAGGGTTCTGTCATCGGCAATGAGATGGCTGGAAGTCCGAAGATTGACATCGTCAGCGTGACGGGTTCTGTCAGCGCCGGCGAGAGCATCATGGCTGCCGCATCGAAGAACATCACGAAGGTGTCGCTCGAATTGGGCGGAAAGGCTCCTGCCATCGTGATGAAGGATGCCGATTTGGAACGTGCCGCTCAGTGGATTGTCGATAGCCGTATCGGCAATAACGGACAGATCTGCAACAATGCGGAGCGTGTGTATGTGCAGAAAGAGGTGAAGGCCGAGTTCACGAAGATTCTCGTCGACAAGATGAAGGCCGTGAAGGTTGGCGATCCTTGTCAGGACGAATCGGTGGATATGGGTCCATTGGTGGAAGCCCGCGCGTTGGAGAGCGTGACGGAGAAGGTGGAACGTGCCATTCAGCAGGGAGCCAAGCTGCTCTGCGGTGGCCATCGTGTGGGCGAGAAGGGCTATTTCTATGCAGCAACCGTGCTCGACGACTGCCGTCAAGACATGGACATCATCCATGAGGAGACCTTTGGCCCCGTCATTCCGCTGATTGAGTTCAGCACGCTGGATGAGGTGATTGCTATGGCCAACGACTGTGAGTATGGCTTGGCCAGCAGCGTCTTCACCAACGACCTGAACACAGCCGTGAAGGTGTGCCGTGAACTGGAATTTGGCGAGACCTACATCAACCGCGAACACTTTGAGGCCATCCAGGGATTCCATGCCGGCATGAAGAAGAGCGGCATCGGTGGCGCTGACGGCAAGCATGGTGTGGATGAGTATCTCGTCACTCACGTGACCTATTTAGACACTTGGGAATAGTGAAACATCCATGAAGATAGGACTATTTATCCCCTGTTATGTTGACACGCTCTACCCAGAGGTGGGCGTGTCAACATTCAGGTTGTTGAAGTCGTTGGGGCTTGACGTCGACTACCCTGAACGCCAGACCTGCTGTGGTCAGCCCATGGGCAACGCAGGGTTTGAGCACATGGCTGTGCCTTTGGCTGAGAAGTTCGACCAGCTCTTTGCCCCCTACGACTATGTGGTGGCTCCTTCGGCCAGCTGCGCTGCCTACGTGCGTTGCTTCCACCCCAATCTGCTGAAAGAACATCGATGTGAGACCGCCAGCAAGACGATGGATTTGGTGGAGTTTCTGCACGATGTGGTGAAGGTGACCTCACTGCCTGCCCGCTTCCCCCACAAGGTGAGTGTGCACAACTCTTGTCATGGAGTGCGCGAGCTGGGGCTTTCCTCGCCATCAGAGCGCAACATCCCGCCCTACAACAAGGTGAGAGACCTGCTACGGCTGGTGGAAGGCATCGAAGTGGTCGAACCTGAGCGACCCGACGAGTGTTGCGGTTTTGGCGGCATGTTTTCCATCGAGGAACAGGCCGTTTCGCGTCGCATGGGCATTGACAAGGTGAAACGCCATATAGCCACAGGCGCAGAATATGTGACGGGGCCCGACTCATCATGTCTGATGCACATGCAGGGCATTGCAGAGAAGGAGCAATTGCCGATTCGATTCATTCACATAGCACAGATACTCACAGCAATATGACCTTACATTCCCAAAGAGCTGAGACATATCAGCAGAAACCAGAGGTCGTGGAACGGCACGACAAGACCTTCTTCGGAGTGCGGGAGAAGCGTGACCGCATGGCCAAGGCTTTGCCCGAATGGGAAGACCTGCGCAAGGCCGCCGATCAGATAAAGAGGCACACCGTCACCCATCTGGCCGACTATCTGGAGCAATTCGAACGTCAAGCCACAGCCAATGGCGTGCATGTGCATTGGGCAATTGATGCAGCGGAATACAACCAGATTGTCTATGACATCCTCTCCAGCCATCAGGTGAAGAAAGTGGTCAAGAGCAAGAGCATGCTGACCGAAGAGTGCCACCTGAACGAGAACCTGGAACAGCACGGCATTGAAGTGGTGGAGACAGACCTGGGCGAGCGCATCCTGCAAATGATGAAGTTGGCACCCAGCCACATTGTCATGCCAGCCCTCCACGTTCATCGTGAAGAAATCGGAGACACCTTCCGCCAGCAAGGGCTCATGGAGCATATCGGCACATCGAAAGACTCTGGCGTGTCGGCCAATCCTGACGATCCCAATGACCCCACCTATCTCACATACGTGGCCAGGATGCACCTCCGTCAGCAGTTCATGGAGGCCGACGCAGGAATGACTGGAGCCAACTTCGGCATTGCCGAGACTGGCGACGTGGTGGTGTGTACCAACGAAGGCAACGCCGACATGTCCACCAGCATCCCCAAGCTTCACATCGTGTCGATGGGCATTGAGAAGCTCATCCCCAACTACCAGGCAATGGGCGTTTTCCAGAGGCTCTTGGCGCGTTGTGGCACAGGTCAGGAAACCACCGTCTATACCAGTCACTTCCGTGGACCACGCCCTGGTGGCGAGATGCACATCGTGCTGGTCGACAACGGGCGCAGTCAGATATTGGGCAATCCTGAACACTGGCAGACCCTGAAGTGCATGCGCTGTGGAGCCTGCATGAACACCTGCCCCGTCTATCGCCGTTCGGCAGGCTACAGCTACACCTACTTCATCCCCGGCCCCATCGGCATCAATCTGGGCATGTTGCGCGACGCCAAGCAATACAGCGACAACGTGTCAGCCTGCTCGCTCTGCTGTTCGTGCGACAACGTGTGCCCCGTCAAGGTTGACCTCTCCACCCAAATCTATCGATGGCGCCAACAGCTGGATTCCTTGGGCAAAGCCAGTCCGATGAAGAAAGCTATGTCGCAAGGCATGACCTTCCTGTTCAAGCATCCAGCCGTCTATCATGGTGCAGTCTGGATTTCCCCAGTCGTGAATTGGTTGCCCGCACCTCTCATCCAGCAGAAACTGAATCCGTGGGCATACGCACATCAGATGATGAAATTCCCCCAAAAGTCCTTCCACGAACTGTGGAACAAAGAATTGAAGAACGAAAAATGAGCAACACGAAAGAAACCATCCTGTCTCGTCTTCGCGACAACGTGAGAGAGACATACGACATGCCCGACCTCGGAGCGCTGCCCCCCATCACGTATGCAGACCCCGTGGCTGAGTTCAAGCAAAGAACCACAACCACCGCAGGAGCACATCTGATAGAAATGGTATCCGATGGCGATCTGAACGAAGCCATCAGGCAAGCCTATCCCGATGCCAAGATTATCGCCAGCAACCTGCCAGGCGTGGAAGCACAGCTGAATCCTGACACCGCTACCGTCGCAGAATTAGAACGGGTGGATGTGGGCGTGATAGAAGGCAAAATCGGAGTGGCAGAAAATGCCTGTGTCTGGATTCCACAGCAGATGAAAGAGAAGGCCATCTGCTTTGCCTCACAACAGCTGGTCATCGTGTTGCGCGAAGCCGACATCGTGAACAACATGCATGAGGCATACGCACGCATCGCCTCTACCCCATCCTACTTCGAGCCCTACAAGTTCGGCACCTTCATCTGTGGTCCCAGCAAAACAGCCGACATCGAGTCAGCCCTCGTCTATGGCGCACAGGCCGCCCGAGGAGTGACCATCGTAACCCTGCGCGACAAGGATGGGAAACTCCCCAACACCTCATATCAAGTACATTAAATTATTATTGGTGTCCGCTAAAAGTTTTTGCAGACACCAATAAAAAGAAAAAGGAAAGATTACACAAAAGGACTCCTCTTCCCTATCGGATGAAGAGGAGTTCTCTGTATTTAGGCAATGGCCATGCCTCGTCGTCCACTATCGTCTCGAGCTTGTCAACATGATAACGGATTTCTTCCAAGAGAGGGGCCACTGTGTCGTGATAGGCAATGGCTTTTTCACGTTCTGACTCAATGCGATTGGCCACTTTACGTGCTTCGACCATCTTTTCCACATTCTCGATGATGAAAGTCTCGTGATCGGAGATGAGTTCAATTAGGTGAAGATTTTCCTTGGATATTTTCTGTGCCTTTTCGGCAGGGAAGATATCTTGCACCTTATGAACGTTTTCAATGAGAACAGATTGATATTTGGTGACCACAGGAATGATATGGTTGAGGCAGAGATCGCCAAAGATGCGCGACTCAATCTGAATCTTCTTCGTGTATGTCTCCCACTTGATCTCGTTGCGTGCCTCCAGTTCCACACGTGTCATCACATGGGTCTTCTCAAACATCCGAACAGATTCCTCCTTCAAATAATTGTCGAAAACAAGAGGCGCAGAGGTCTCGCAATCGAGGCCACGCTTAGCTGCTTCCGCTTTCCATTCATCGCTATAGCCATTTCCATTGAAGATGATGGGTTTGATATGCTTAATGTCCTCGCGCACCACTTTCAAAATGGCAGATTCTTTTGCCTCACCCTTCTGCATAAGGGCATCAACACGGGTCTTGAAATCGATGAGTGCTTCAGCCACTGCCGAATTGAGCAACAACATGGCAGAGGCACAATTGGCCTCACTACCCACCGCCCGGAATTCAAACCGATTGCCCGTGAAGGCAAAAGGAGAAGTGCGGTTGCGGTCGGTATTGTCGATGAGTAGTTCAGGAATGGACGGCAAATCCAGCTTAAAGGCCTTCTTGCCCACCATCGACAGGTTATCGTCGTCAGCTTTTTCCACATGCTCCAGCAAATCCGTCACAGTCTTACCCAAGAAAGAAGAGATGATGGCAGGAGGCGCTTCGTTCGCCCCAAGTCGATGAGCATTGGTAGCACTCATGATGGAAGCCTTGAGCAATCCATTATGGTCATAAACCGCCTTAAGTGTCTCGACAATGAAGGTGACAAAACGCAGATTGTCCATCGCGGTCTTGCCCGGCGCATGGAGCAGTTTTCCTGTATCAGTGGCCAATGACCAGTTGTTGTGCTTGCCAGACCCATTCACACCCTTGAAGGGCTTTTCATGGAGCAGACAACGAAAACCATGCTTGCGTGCTACATTCTTCATGATAGACATCATCAGCATGTTGTGGTCAACAGCAAGGTTGGTTTCCTCGAAGATAGGTGCCAATTCAAACTGATTGGGTGCGACCTCGTTATGACGTGTCTTACAAGGAATTCCGAGTTGAAGCGCCAGAATCTCGATGTCCTTCATGAACTCTTCCACACGTACTGGGATGGAACCGAAATAGTGGTCGTCCATCTGTTGGTTCTTGGCCGAGTCATGCCCCATCAGGGTGCGTCCAGTCATGACAAGATCTGGACGAGCGACATAGAGCGATTCGTCCACCAAAAAATACTCCTGTTCCCAACCCAAATTGGAAATCACTTTCTTCACATCCGGATAGAAATATTGAGCCACCGCCGTAGCCGCCTTATCAACAGCATGGAGCGCCTTCTTTAGTGGCACCTTGTAGTCAAGTGCCTCACCCGTGTAAGAAATGAAGATGGTGGGAATCATCAATGTGTCGCCAATAATGAAGACTGGCGATGTGGGATCCCATGCGGAGTAACCACGTGCTTCAAAAGTAGAGCGAATGCCACCTGATGGGAAAGAACTGGCATCTGGCTCCTGTTGAACAAGGAGTTTACCCTCAAACTCTTCCACCATGCCTCCCTTTCCATCGTGCTCCACAAAACCGTCATGCTTCTGAGCCGTACCTTCGGTAAGAGGCTGAAACCAATGCGTGTAGTGCGTCACACCATTCTCAATAGCCCAAGTCTTGATGCCTTGAGCCACCTCGTCAGCAATGGTTCGGTCGAAAGGTGCGCCATTGTCAATAACATCACACATTTTCTTATATACCTTGGCAGGCAGATACTTGTACATCTTCTGCTTGTTGAAAACGTATTTGCCAAAATATTCACTTGGACGTTCCTTGGGTTGCTCCACATAGACGGGGGCACGCTTGAATGCATCGTCCACAACTTTGAATCTTAATCGTGCAGCCATAATTTGATATCCATATTGCTTTTTGACTGCAAAGGTAAGCATTTTTTGATTAGGAATGAGGTATCGGGTATAAGGAAATGTTACTTTTTTATAAAAAAAGCCCTATAGATGGAAAATAATTCCAGATTTCTGATGTCCAATTCCTAATTATTTCCTATCTTTGCCCCGCAAATACCTTTACATGGAGAATCAAAAAGACAACATATTCACAGAAGAAGAGATCAAGGACGATCTTAGATACTTGCAGTTGCTGGCACAGAGCTATCCAAATGTGGCAGAGGCGAGCTGTGAAATCATCAATCTGGAAGCGATTCTGAACCTGCCCAAACCTACAGAACACTTCATCAGCGACCCACATGGTGAGAGCGACGCTTTCAATCATGTGCTAAGAAACGCATCAGGCTATGTGAAGCGGAAGGTGGAAGAAATCTTTGGTCCTACGCTTCGTCTGTCGGAAAAGCAGGAGCTCTGCACCCTCATCTACTACCCTGAAGCCAAACTTCAGCGAATTAAAGCAGCAGAAACCAATTTGGAGGACTTCTACATCATCACGCTCAACCAACTCATCAAAGTGCTGAGGGAGGTCAGTTCCAAGTACACACGCAGTAAGATTCGCAAGGAATTGCCAGAGGAGTTTGGCTACATCATCGAGGAACTTCTCCATGAGAGCCACAGCGGTGTGGGAGAGAAGCGCCATCAATATTACAACGTGATTGTACAAACGATTCTCGACACTCAGCGTGCCGACCATTTCATTGTGTCCATTTGCAATCTGATTCAACGATTGGCGATTGACCGCCTGCATCTGTTAGGCGACATCTTCGATCGTGGCCCAGGAGCACACCTCATCATGGAGACCTTGATGAACTACCACCACTTTGACATCGTTTGGGGCAATCACGATATTGAATGGTTTGGTGCAGCAGCAGGAAACCGAGCATGTATTGCCAACGTGTTGAGACTATCTCTCAGATACGGCAATCTCACCACTCTTGAAGATGGCTATGGAATCAATCTCCTGCCACTTGCCACTTTCGCCATGGAGACCTACAAGGATGACCCTTGCAAACTCTTCACAGCCAACGAACTCAGTAAGGAGAGCCAGCACGACAAGAAGACCAACCGGTTGATTGCCCAGATGCATAAGGCCATCACCATCATACAGTTCAAGGAAGAAGCACGCATCATAGACCGACATCCAGAATTTGACATGGCTGGACGCAAAATGTTGGAACACATCTACTTCGACCATGGAACCTGCTTTATCGATGGCAATGAATATGAAATGCTTGACACATTCCTCCCCACTGTCAGCAAGGAAAATCCCAATGCCCTAACGGAGGAAGAAGAAATGCTCATGGCCAAATTGGAGCATTCTTTCCGAACGAGCGACAAACTGCAACGCCATATTCAGTGTCTTTTGGCGCATGGCGGTATGTATTCCATCGCCAACAGCAACCTCATGTATCATGCCACGGTGCCTCTCAATGCTGATGGTTCCCTCAAGGAAGTGGAAATTGGAGGAAAGAAATATAAGGGCATGGCCTTGATGAAGAAGACGGGGCATATCGTTCGTGAGGCTTTCAACAACGACACGCCCAAAGATCGGAAGAACTACGCCAAAGACTACATTTGGTATTTATGGTGTGGGAAAAACTCCCCTCTCTTCGACAAAGACAAAATGACCACTTTCGAACGATACTTCATCAAAGACAAGTCAACTCACACGGAGACAAAAGGTTACTATTACCAATACAATAACGACGAGAAGACTGTTGACATGATCCTGGATGATTTTGGAGTGGAAGGGAAACATCGTCACATCATCAATGGGCATACCCCCGTCAAAGTGCTAAAGGGTGAGACGCCGATCAAGGCCAATGGAAAACTACTTGTCATCGATGGAGGATTCTCACGTGCTTACCAGCCAGAAACCGGCATTGCAGGTTACACGCTTACATTCCACAGTCGTGGACTCGATCTCGTGCAACATCAGCCATTCCGTTCAGCTGAAGATGCCATCCAGAATGGTGATGACATTAAAAGTTCGACACAAATTGTCGAATTAAGTTCACAGCGCATGTATGTGAAGGACACCGACAAGGGCAAAGTGTTACGTGCCAAAGTGGAGAACCTCAAACGACTCCTTTTCGCTTATCGAAACGGATTCATCAAGGAAGTGAAGTAAGTTTACAATACATTATATTTTATTAACAACACAAAAACTTAAAACGTATGAAGAAACTTTTACTCATGACGGCTTTTGCATTCAGTTGCATCAGCATGTCGGCTCAGGAGACACTGAACCTGAGCACTTACAAGGGAACTGACCTTGCAAAGTATGCAGGAAAGACCATGAACGTATCAGTCAGCCGTTACGTTTTCAAAGGATGGAACACAATCTCACTCCCCTTCGCCATGTCGGAAGCACAGGTGAATGAAATGTTCGGCAACGACTGCAAACTTGAAAGACTCGTGGGTGTGGAGAATGATGGCATGAGCGTGAAACTCAATTTCCAGAACTGCAAGTCTGAGGGCATCAAGGCCAACACCCCCTACATCCTGCACTACACTGGCGAGAACGGTTCCAAGAAGTTCACAGCAGAAAATGTGGTCGTTACAGACGACGAGGCATCCATTTCTTTCACTGCTGAAGGGACTGGCGAAACCGTCACCATGGGTGCTGTAAAGTTCCAGAAAAAGGCCGACGGTCTTTATGGTATCTTGGCCAAAGACAATGCTGAAGCATCCTTTGTAAATGTGGACGAAACCACTAACGGCTTTTATGCCACCCGTTGTTTCGTGAAACTCTCCAACGGTAACTCCACCACCCTCACCACCAACCACATTGCTGAAGATGTGTCTGCCATCAAGGCTGTGGCCACAACAACCAACGAGAAAGTGGCTGTCTATAACCTTTCAGGCGTAAAAGTAGCAAACAGTCTCAAGGGGTTACAGAAGGGCATCTACATGGTGAAAGGAAAAAAAGTCATGGTGAAGTAAGCAAAAGTAATTATGGCATCATCAATTGAAGAATTCATCAACCGCACAGCAACGAACGTAAACAAGGGCATCAAGGAAAAGATTGAAGACGGGAGCTTCAACCGTCTGGGTGAAGGCCTGGGCGAAGGTGTCAACAGCATCGCAGCAGGTATGGTTCGCTTCATCGGTATGGCAAAGGACGCTTTCAGCAAACTCAATGAAAAAGCTGAAGCCATCGGAAAACCCAAGGCGACACAAGCAACCGGCGACGTGCCACCTCCACCACCAGCTCCACTTCAGACACCTCCTCCACCATTCGTTGCGTCCAATCAGCAGGAAATTGTTAACAAACAACCCACTCCAGCCGATGATTTCATCACACGATTGGCCACGGAATATGAGTTGGAAGATCAAGAGGTATCACTTTTCAGCATGGCGCGCCTGACAGCCCAAACAGGACTCTTCTTCGCCAATAGTGATGGGAACTATTCTATACACGAACGTCAGTGCATCCAGGATTTCCAAAGGATGATTACCGACAATGTGGACGGCGTCAATCGGGATGCTCTGAAACATATCTTCGACAATATAGAATACCCATACACCCTTGATGAAATTCTTCAGATGACCCATGCACTGGTGGACGGAATGGAGCGTGAAGAACGCGAGAATGTCATTAACAACCTTGACGACTTCATCAACCAGGTGATGGAATCCGGCATTCAGGAAGGGACGCAGGAGGCCAGCTACTACCAATGCTGGTGTCAAGAGTTTGGGAAAGGTGAACCACAGGCCATCTTCTGCGGACAATGCGGACAAAAGAATCCTGCAGACGCTTTGTTCTGTTGCACATGTGGCACACGCTTACGATGAACCTCCGAACCACTGGTATTTGGTATTGAAGGATTTCACATTCTTGTCCAAAACCCGTAAAATAAAGGATGGGGAAAGTACCCCATCCTTTATTTATGTCATGCTTGCAATCCATCTTAGCAAGTCAAATTCATAGCCGAAAGATTACCAGTCGTCATCATCGGCTCCTGTAATTCCATGCTTGATGGCCTCCTCCACCTTGTCCATAATCGCATTGGAGTAGGCATGGGTCATAACAAGTGCCTTGGAACAGGTACGCTTCTGCGGGTCTTTCTCCACGAAGGGATAGTGTTTGGCAATCTCCCACTGCTCATCATAAAGGTAGGCATTGGTTTTATCATCCATCTTACGTTTCGAGTCGCCATAAGTTTTGTGGCTGTCATCTGTAACACTGAGCCATCCGCCACTGACATCCGTCAACAGGTCATAGTTCTGAACCGTAAACGTGACACGAAGACGTCCCTCCTTGATGTCGAAACGGATAACAGGCGTGATGCTGACCGAATACTTGTTGAGTGTGCCGATATGCTCAGCAATGTTGGCGATGGTGGACTGGACAATGATGCATCCAGCCTCTTTGTCATTCAGGGTGATAGCCTGCTTGTCTTTGAATGTGGCGGTGACCCAATAGTTCAGAGCCACATAGAGCTGCAGCTTCGTTTTGCCCGGAACCTCAATCACCTGCTGATAGGTCAGACTTTCATTTTTGTCGAGCGTCAGTCCTTTGGCGAGATTCATGGCCGCATCGAGCCACCTTTCGCCATAACGAGCCTTGGCATATTTCTCCAGGTCTGCGGCCTTCATCACCTGTGCCTGAACACTTCCTACACTGCAAATGGCAAGGGTGGCAGTGAACACCCATTGTATGATTCTATTCATCCTGGTATGTTATTGGAAAATCCGAGTACAAAGTTACAAGTTTTTTTCATAGATAAACAAAAATTTCCCACGAATGTCCGTCATTTTTAAGGAATAATGAACTTTTTTCGCTCAAAAGGCTATTTTTTTGCCATTTTGTTTGTCAGTTTGCTCAAAAAGCATTTACTTTGCAGTCGAAATTAGTTCACGGGGTGGACGAAGTTCAAAAACAACAACTCTTTTGGATCAATCGAACAAGAATTCATAGAGAAAATGACAAAGAAGTTTAACGCATATTGGTGGTGGCAAAACTTGGGATTCAAAAAATCGTAAGTCCATTGGTCACGCCCCTATGCAAAGACAAACATAAAGCATAGCACAAGAGAGCCTGTCGTACTTGCGATAGGCTCTCTCTTATTAATATGTATAGACACTAATGACAAATAAGAATAATAGTAACAACACAAATATATGACGTATCAAGTTAATGAAGAAGGCTTCTACGGACAGTTCGGCGGAGCCTACATTCCAGAGATTCTCTACAAGACGGTGGAGGATTTGAAGAAAGCTTACCTTCCCATCTTGGAGAGTGAGGAGTTCAAGAAAGAGTATCATGCCCTGCTGAAGGACTACGTGGGTCGTCCTTCCCCACTCTACTATGCCAAGCGCATGAGTGAGAAGTATGGGTGCCAGCTTTATTTGAAGCGTGAGGATCTGAACCACACGGGTGCCCACAAAATCAACAATGCACTCGGACAGATTCTCTTGGCTAAGAAGTTGGGCAAGACACGCATCATCGCTGAGACAGGAGCAGGTCAGCACGGCGTCGCAACAGCTACTGCCTGTGCGCTGATGGATATGCCCTGCACTGTCTATCAGGGTGCTCTCGATGTACAGCGTCAGCACGTAAACGTGGAGCGTATGAAGATGTTGGGGGCTACCGTTGTACCTGTGGAGAGTGGCAACAAAACGCTGAAGGATGCCACGAACGAAGCCATCCGCGACTGGTGCTGTCATCCTGCCGACACCTTCTATATCATTGGAAGTACGGTTGGTCCTCATCCTTATCCAGACATGGTGGCACGCCTGCAGTCAGTCATTTCTGAGGAAATAAAATGGCAGTTAGAAGAGAAGATTGGTCGCGATTACCCCGACGTGATGATGGCATGTGTGGGTGGAGGCTCCAATGCTGCTGGCACCATCTATCACTACATCGACGATGAGCGAGTGAAGATTATCCTTGGCGAGGCTGGTGGTCTGGGCATCGACTCCGGTCAGACCGCTGCCAGCATGCAAGTGGGCACAATCGGCATTCTGCATGGCAGTCGCATCAAGCTGATGCAGACAGAGGATGGTCAAATCATCGAGCCATACTCCATTTCGGCTGGTCTCGATTATCCAGGCACAGGTCCTATCCATTGCAATCTTCACGAGAAAGGACGTGCTCAAGTGCTCCCAGCCAATGATGACGAGGCACTTTCAGCCGCCTTCGAACTGACTCGCATAGAAGGCATCATTCCCGCTCTCGAAAGTGCTCACGCTTTGGCACTCTTGCCCAAAGTGAAAGACCAGTTCACGAAAGATACAGTCGTAGTGCTCACTGTCAGCGGCAGAGGTGATAAGGACTTGGACACCTACCTCAAGCATCAACCAGCCCACGCGCTGGGCGATTCTCAGAAATAGCCCATCATACATATACAGTAATAGCCTCAACACATACAAAGAATATGAAGTACAACTATCATACCGCCTCAAAGAAGATTTTGGGTGATCTCAACACTCCTGTAAGCGTCTATCTTCGTGTACGCGATGCCTATCCGCAGAGCGCCCTGATGGAATGTTCCGACTATCACGATGGAAAGAATTCCCGTTCTTTCATCTGTCTGCACCCCATCGGTAGCGTGTCAGTAGAGCATGGTGTAGGTGTGATGCGCTTCCCCAACGGAGAGGAAAAGCGTACTCCCATTACCAACACTGACGATACAGCCCAACTCATCAACGATTTCCTCGGAAACTTCAACATCGAGGGTACGAACAAGGCTGATTGCGGCATCTTTGGCTACACAACCTTCAATGCCGTACGTTATTTCGAGCACATCGACGTGAAGGACGAGACGCAGGCTGAGAACGATGCGCCCGACCTCCTATACATTTTTTATAAGGATTATATCATTTTTGACCACTTCAAGAACGAGGTGACCATCATCGAGTTGTTGGCAGACGGTGAAGAGGACGACCTCGATCAGCTGGAGCACGACGTGAACAACCGTCCCTATCAGCAGTACGGCTTCCATCCCGTGGGCGACTGCACCTCCACATTGACTGACGACGAGCATCGTGAGAACATCCGTCGAGGCATCAAGCATTGTCTGCGTGGCGATGTCTTCCAAATTGTGCTTTCACGACGTTTCAAGCAGAAGTATGAGGGCGATGACTTCAAGCTTTATCGTGCTCTCCGAAGCATCAACCCTTCGCCCTATCTCTTCTATATGGACTTTGGAGGTTTCCGCATCTTCGGCTCTTCACCAGAGACCCATTGCCGCATCGAGAGACTCTCAACTCTCAACTCTCAACCCTCAACTTTCAAAGCCTACATCGACCCCATCGCTGGCACCACCAAGCGTACTGGTGACGAGGAACAAGACCGCCAAAATGCGCTCTATCTGAAGAACGACCCCAAGGAGAATGCTGAGCATGTGATGCTGGTTGACTTGGCTCGCAACGACCTCAGCCGCAACTGCCACGATGTGAAGGTGGATTTCTACAAGGACATGCAGTTCTACTCTCACGTCATCCACCTCGTCTCCCGCGTGAGCGGTACCATGAACGAAGGCGCAGACCCCATCAAGGCTTTCATCGACACCTTCCCAGCCGGCACGCTCTCTGGCGCTCCGAAAGTCCGTGCCATGCAGCTCATTTCCGAATACGAGCCACACAATCGTGGTGCCTACGGAGGTTGCGTGGGTAGCATCGGATTCGACGGCTCGCTCAACCAAGCCATCACCATTCGCACCTTTGTCTCTCGCAACAGCGAACTCTGGTTCCAAGCAGGTGGCGGCATCGTGGCCAAGAGCGACGTAGAATACGAGCTCCAAGAAGTGAACAACAAACTGGGTGCGCTCCGCAAGGCCATCAGCATCGCCGAAAAGCTTTAAGCCCATCCATTCCCATCAACTCCCATTATTCTCATGAAAATTGTCATCATCGATAACTACGACTCATTCACCTACAATCTGAGTCATCTCGTCAAGGCCTTGGGAGCCGAAGTGACTGTCTATCGCAACGACCAGTTCCAGATGGAGCAGCTCGAGGCATTCGACAAAATCATCCTCTCTCCTGGTCCTGGCATTCCTTCCGAGGCAGGTCTCCTGCTCGATGTCATCAAAGCCTACGCAGGCAAGAAACCCATCCTGGGTGTGTGCCTGGGTCATCAAGCTATTGGCGAAAGCTTTGGCGGACAGCTCACCAACCTCTCCGAAGTCTATCACGGCGTGGCGACTCCTGCCACCATCACCGCCGACGACTACCTCTTCGCAGGGCTTCCCCAAGGCATCGAGGTGGGACGCTACCACTCATGGGTGGTCGATGCCGACACGCTGCCCGACTGCCTCGAAGTGACCAGCGTCTCTGACGAGGGATACATCATGTCCCTGAGACACAAGGAGTACGACATACGAGGCATTCAGTACCACCCTGAGAGTGTACTCACAAAAGAAGGTAAAACAATCATCAACAACTGGTTAAAGCACTAAACACAATATGAAAAAATTTCTTTTACAACTCATCGAGGGCAACACCCTCACCCAGCAAGACACCCACGAGATCATGCTCAACATCGTGGAGGAAAAGTATAACGTCCAACAGATTGCCGCCCTGCTGATGGCTTTGCAGACACACGGCGTGACCGTTGACGAACTGCTCGGCTTCCGTCAGGGGCTGCTCGAGACGGGCAAGTACATGGATTTCTCTGAGTACGATACGCTCGACATCGTCGGCACAGGTGGCGACGGCAAGAACACCTTCAACATCTCCACTTGCTCGGCTTTCGTCATCGCAGGCGCAGGCTACAAAGTGACCAAGCACGGCAACGGTGGCTCATCCTCTGTGAGCGGCGCCAGTAATGTGCTGCAAGGTCATGGCGTGAAATTCACCGATGACATCAATCTGCTGAAGCGTGCGCTCGACAAAGCAGGCATCTGCTACTTCCACGCTCCCCTCTTCGCCTACGGAATGAAATTCGTCGGTCCGACCCGCAAGGCATTGGGCGTTCCCACCTGCTTCAACCTCTTGGGTCCGCTCGTCAATCCTTGCCATCCGAAGAATTCCCTGCACGGCACCGCCAACCAGGCACAATTGCGCCTCTACACCAACCTGCACCAGCGCATCGGCGACAACTTTGGTGTCATCACTTCTTACGACGGCTACGACGAGATCTCCCTCACCAGCGGATTCAAAATCTGCACCAACGACTTTGAGAAAGTGCTCACGCCTGTCGATTTGGGATTGAAGTACATCAAGCAGAGCGACATCTATGGAGGCGAGACAGCTGAAGATGCTCAGAAGATATTCGATTCCGTCTTGGAAGGCACCGCTACGGAGGCTCAAAAGAACGTGGTGATTGCCAATTCGGCTTGTGGCATCAGCATCATGGACAAGAACATGTCGATGGCTGATTCTGTGGCGATGGCACGTGAGTCACTCGAATGCGGAAAAGCCCTCCAGACCTTCAAGAAATTCGTCGAACTGAATTCATAACGCCCATTCACCCCATGCAAGATATACTCGAAGAAATCGTCGCCCACAAGCGCATCGAAATCCTGCAGCAGAAGGACATCATTCCTCCTGCCACCTTATATGCCAATGTGGAGCAACTGCTGGCAGACAACCCACAGCCCCATCGTTCTATGCGTGAGAGCCTTGCCAATAGTGCCTCTGGCATCATTGCGGAGTTCAAGCGCAAAAGCCCTTCGAAAGGATGGATCAAGGAAGAGGGAAAGCCAGACGTCATTCCTGCCTCCTACTGCCAGAATGGTGCCAGCGCCATCTCCATCCTCACCGACGAAAAATACTTTGGCGGCATCCTGCGATACATTCGCATCGCCAGTCCAAACGTTTCCTGCCCCATCTTACGCAAGGACTTCATCGTCGATGAGTACCAACTCTACCAGGCCAAGATGGTGGGAGCCGATGCCGTCCTGCTCATCGCTGCCGACCTCACCAAAGAGGAATGCAGCGTACTGGCGAAGAAAGCCCACGAACTGGGACTTGAGACCCTGCTCGAAGTGCATTCCGAACCAGAGCTGGAATATGTGGGGGAGAACATCGACATGGTGGGCGTGAACAATCGCAACCTCGGCACGTTCCATACAGATGTGGCGAACTCCTACCGCCTTGCCTCCCTGCTGCCCAAGGACTATGTACTTGTTTCTGAAAGTGGCATTAGCAACCCACAAACCGTGCGCGAACTCCGCCAAGCAGGTTTCCGGGGCTTCCTCATCGGCGAGACCTTTATGAAGACTCCCGACCCAGGCCAAGCCCTCGCCGACTTCATTGCCCACGTAACCCAATAACCCAACTCAACCCATTAAACTCATCAACCCCCATGATAGTGAAAGTCTGCGGCATGCGCGACCCCGACAACATCCGTCAAGTGGATGCCCTGCCCGGTGTTAATTGGATGGGCTTCATCTTCTATCCTCATTCACCACGTTTTGTCAGCGTAGTGCCCACCTATCTGCCTCAGCATTGCAAACGTGTAGGTGCATTCGTCAACGAACCAATACAAGACATCCTCGCCCGTATCAAAGCTTTTGGTTTCGACCTTATCCAACTGCATGGAAATGAAACACCCGACTACTGCCGGCAGCTTCGTTCTTGCATCGATAAGGACATCAAAATCATCAAGATGATTCCCATCACCATCCCTTCCGATTTGGATGAAGCCAAGCGTTACGAAGACATCGTCGATTACTTCCTCTTCGAAACCCGATGTTCTATCTATGGAGGGTGTGGCAAGAAATTCGACTGGGACATCCTGCAAAGTTACGAAGGACACACTCCCTTCCTCCTAACGGGAGGCATCAAGTCGACTGATGCGGAGAGAATCAAGGCGTTTCATCATCCCCAATTTGCGGGCATCGACCTCAACTCAGGCTTCGAGACAGCACCGGCGATGAAGGACACCACACTTCTCCTGTCCTTCCTTTCACAAATCACCCCATAACTCTCACAATTCTCATAACTCCCATCATTCCCATTTAACTCATTAAACCCCTCAAACAACAATGAACAGAATCAATCAACTCTTCGCTACCAAGCGCAACAATATCCTGTCTATCTACTTCTGTGCAGGACACCCCACCTTAGACGGCACCACCAACACCATCCGCACCCTCGAACAGAAAGGTGTCGATATGATTGAAGTCGGCATTCCCTTCTCCGACCCCATGGCCGACGGTCCCGTGATTCAGGACGCTGCCACCAAAGCACTCCGCAACGGCATGACCCTCAAAAAACTCTTCTCACAACTGGAAGACCTGCACCGCGTCAGCACTCCCCCTTCGGAGGTTGGGGGGCTTCCGTTGATATTGATGGGCTATCTCAACCCCATCATGCAGTTCGGTTTCGAAGCCTTCTGCCAGCGCTGCGTAGAAGTGGGCATAGACGGCGTCATCATCCCCGACCTCCCCTTCAAGGACTATTTGGAGGAGTACAAACCCATTGCCGACCGCTACGACATCCGCATCATCATGCTCATCACCCCAGAAACGAGCGACGATCGCATCCACTTCATCGACGACCACACTGACGGCTTCATCTACATGGTTTCATCGGCAGCCACGACCGGTGCGCAGCAGTCCTTTGGCGACCAGAAACAGGCCTACTTCTCACGCATCAAGGCGATGAACCTCAAGCATCCCTGCATGATTGGCTTTGGCATCAGCAACCGTCAGACCCTCGAAACAGCCCAAGCTAACGCCGCCGGCGCCATCATCGGCTCCAAGTTCGTCAAGCTCTACGAAGAGACCCAAGACCCCGCCAAAGCGATGGATGCGCTGATGGATGCATTGAAAGAATAATTCGATTTTAGGCGTGATATAACCCAAAAACAAAAAATTGAGGGAAGAAATGATGATTCCTTGGGTTTCTTATTGGAAGAACTGGTGAAAAAGAATATGTTTAGCGGACAACAATATTAGGTTATCATATCTGACGGTAACAGATTTTCCGGAGCTTGAAGTACAGGTCTTCGACGCGACTGAAGGTTGGATAGGAACGGAAGGGGTAATAGCCGAGTTTGGCTTTGAGTTTCCAGGGGATGCGGTCGGACTCGATGGTAGAGAGTATGCGTTGGAAAAGCGACTGAATCTGCTGCTGCTCCTGCGGGGTGAAGGATGGGCGATGCTGGTAGTAGTACCAGTAACAGCCGACAAGATTGAGCCAACGGTGGGTCTCGTAGAAGTTGAGGATGGAGTCCCGGTCTGTCAACGGCAACTGCTCCAGCTGGCGCTTCATTGAGAGGTTGGCCAACATGTAGTCGAAGCGGCGGATGGAGAGTGCGTTGGTCATGGAGGCTCGATGCTTGCGATAGTAGTAACGGCCTTGACAGAGCACGACCTTGGACGAATGGAGATAGTGAAGACGGGTGGTGTTGTCATCGCTGTAGAGACGGCAGGAATCATCGAAGGGGAAACGTCGGTGAATGTCGGCCTCCACCACATAGAGTCCATGCAGAGACCAATCGAGGCTGAGACGGAAGGCCTCTACCCCACTCCACTCTGTCTGATTGCTGGGCATGGGATAAAGGTCTTCATGGCCATCTTCTTCGTAGTGCTGAACGAGCTGAAGGACGGCACAGGGAGCTTGGTTTTCTTTCAAGGACTGGTAGGCCAACTGCAGGGTGTCGGGCGCAAACCAATCGTCGGCATCGAGCATGGCGATGTATTCGCCACGGGCAAACTGAAGCCCCAGGTTGCGAGCCTTGGCCTGACCGCTATTGACAGGTGTGCGCAACAGCTGGAAGCGGTTGTCTCGCTCGGCGTAGGACTGCAAGATGCTGTAGGACGAGTCGGTGGAGCAGTCGTCGATGCAGATGAACTGGCAATCGGTCAAGGTCTGATGCAGGAGGGAATCGAGACACTGACGCAGGTAGGGCTCGGCATTGTACACAGCCGTCAACACTGTCACTTTCGCCATAGCCGTTTCTTGATTTTAGGGAGAATTTGTGTCTCATTCTTCAGCACGAAGAAAGAGATGAGCGCTGAAGCCACCAATGCGGCGCCCGTGATGAGTTTCATCCAAGGGTTAGGATGCAGCGCCGTGACCACAGCCACAGAGAAGCAAATGAACTGGAGCAGGTATATCTTTGCCCGTTTGAAATCGAAGCGATAGCCGTAGCTGATGGAATAGGTGATGTGAATCATCAGCATGTCAATCAGCCCTGCCACAGACAATGCCCAGCCAGCGCCCTCCAATCCCCAGAACTTGAAAGCGTAGGGGATGGCGAAAGCGATGAAGATGTCGTAGACGAGTTCTGTGACCATATACATGACGGAGTCGCCTTTGGCCAATGCCAGATAGGCGGTAGGCAATGTGAGTGCCTTGAAGAACATGAAGAAGGATGCGCAGATGGCCATCGGCACGGCATCGACAAACTCGGAAGAGAAGAGCAGCGGCACGATGACAGGCATGGCCAACACAAAGCACGTGAGCAGAGGAGCCATGAGGAGCACTCCCACCTCGATTTGCTGGTTGACGGTCTTGTTCATACGCTTCAAGTCATGATGGGAGGCTGAGAGCCGAGGGAAATAATCGGCCTCGAAGGCGATGAAGACGATGTTGGCATAGCTGACAGCAAGGGTGTAGCCACTCGTGTAGAGCCCCACATCGGCCAATTCGCCAAAACGAAGAATCAGGGTGCGGATCAAATACTCTGCTCCCTGTCCGAAGATGGCGGCAATGATGAAGCCAACTCCCAACTTGACCATTGGAAGGCCTTTCAAGTATTCCTCCTTAGAGAACAAAGAGATGCGCCAAGGCATCAGTTTGCTGGAATAATGCAGATGAATGGCCAGCACAGCGGCATTGCACAGCACCAATGCGCAGACGATTCCCTCTATGCGCCAGAAATAATAGATGGGAGCCGTGATGACAAGGGTGGCAAGGGCACCAAACACGGCAATGAGCGCCACTTTCTTCAGTTGCTTCATGCCCTTCAAGATGGCCATCTCACCACCTTGGACGGCAAGCATGCCCACCACCAAGGAGAGGACAGCGAAATGCCAAGTGTAGGCATCGCTCTCAAAAGTCCAGATGCTGATGTGATGACACAACGCCAAACATATCAGCATGCCCAACAGACCCGTGCAGAGACACCAGGTGCGGACGGTTCGCACAAACTGGCGCACGTTTTCCTCCGTGTCACGCTCGAAAAGCTCTGCCACATGCTTGACGGCACTGAAGGAAATGCCGAAATCGGTGGATTGGTGAATCAGCTTGATGGCATTGTTGAAAAGATTGATCAAGGCCAAGCCAGAAGGACCCAGAAACTCCGACACGATCTTGTTCCTCACCACAGAAACAAGCATCGTGATGCCCTGGACACCACCAAAAAGCCCCGTGTATTTTATCACGTGGTCGTATGTTGCATCGCTTTCAGAAGAGTCATCAGCGGGTATATTTGGAGTCTTTTCAGCCATTCTTGTTAAAATCTCGTGCAAAGATAAGGCTTTTTTCTCAAATATTGACTAATTTTGCACCAAATAAGTGATTTATGAAGATAGTTATACTTGATGCATACACAGTTGACCAAGGTGAATTGTCTTGGGACGGACTGAAAGAACTGGCTGATGTGGAGGCATACGAACGCACCTCGCCCGACGAAGTGATAGCCCGATGCAAGGGTGCCGAGATGGTGTTGACCAACAAAGTGGTGCTCGACGCCTCTGTGCTGAACATGCTTCCACGTCTGCAATATATCGGCGTGCTGGCCACTGGCTACAATGTGGTGGATCTCGAAGTGGCGAACCGACAAAACATCGTGGTGACGAACATTCCGGCCTACTCCACTGAGAGCGTGGCACAGATGGTGTTCTGCCATCTGCTCAACATCGTCAGCCATGTGGATTACTACGCCATCGAGAACCGTGCCGGCAGATGGAGCAACTCGCCTGACTTCTGCTATCTCGACCATGACCTCATCGAGCTGAACGGCAAGAAGATGGGCATCATCGGTCTGGGCAATACAGGCATGGCAACGGCACGCATCGCCACAGGATTCGGATTGCAAGTGCTGGCATACACATCCAAGGATGAAGACCACCTGCCCTACGGCATCATGAAAGCCGACCTCGACACCATCTTTGAGCAATGCGACATCGTGTCGCTCCATTGCCCGCTCACAGAGGACACTCGGCACATGGTGAATGCCGAACGACTGGACATGATGAAGTCTTCAGCCATCCTCATCAACACGGGTCGAGGCCCACTGGTGGACGATGACGCTGTGGCCGAAGCGCTCAACAATGACCAGATTGCAGCCTACGGAGCCGATGTGCTCACCACAGAGCCAGCGCCAGCAGATAATCCCCTCTTGAAAGCGAAGAACTGCTACCTCACGCCCCACATCGCCTGGGCAACCCGTGAGGCTCGTCTGCGTCTCATCAACATCTGCACGCAGAATGTCAAGGCGTACTTGGATGGCGAACCCATGAATCAAATCAATTAACCCCTAACACCCCCCCAACGTATGAAAAAGATTTTAATGTGTCTGGCCATGATTTGTGCCACACTGGCAGGAAATGCCCAGGATTTAAGAAATGCAAGCAACTCGCTCATCGGCAAGATTGAGTCTGACGGTACAGTGAGGAACGGAAGCAATTCCACCATCGGAAAGATTGACCGTGATGGAACCATCCGCAACGCCAGCAATTCCACCATCGGAAAGATTGACTCTGACGGCACCATCCGCAATGCGAACAACTCCAGCATCGGTAAGGTGGAGAGCAATGGAACGGTGAGGAACGGAAGCAATTCCACCATCGGAAAAATTGAGTCTGACGGTACAGTGAGGAACGGAAGCAATTCCACCATCGGTTCGGCGAAGGGAGTCCCTGTCCGCTATGCAGCCGTGTTCTTCTTCTTCGATTTCTTCAAGAAATAAGGAAAGAGGACAAGCGTGAAAATAAGAGCGAGGCACCACAACGTGTCTCGCTCTTATATATATTAATAATGTGTAACTCGTATCAATTGGTATACGATACCTCGTATCATTTTTTACTCTTCTGAGCCGATGATTTTCCAGATGCCAGCGGCAAGAGCAGCACCCACAAATGGACCAACGATGAAGACCCAGAGGTCGCTCAAAGCCTGACCACCTTCGAAGAGAGCAGGGCCGATGGAACGGGCAGGGTTCACAGATGTGCCTGTGTAGTGAATGCCCACGAGGTGGATGAGAATGAGTGAAAGACCAATGGCGAGACCAGCGAAATTGCCAGCACCTTTCTTGGCGTCAGTAGTGCCGAGCACAACGAGCACGAAGATGCAAGTGAGGACGATTTCGGCGATGAGACCAACAACCACACCATGATTGCCACAGCTGTTAGCACCAGTCAGCGTACCACCAGCTTGTTCCATATCGTTGTAAGTCAAGGCGAAAAGGATGGCTGCGCCAATGATGGCACCAATCACCTGGAAGACCATGTACATGCCAGCATCCTTACCGCTGATGCGCTTTGAGATGAGGCAACCAAGAGTGATGGCTGGATTGATGTGGCAACCAGAAACACCACCAATCGTGTAGGCCATAGCCACAACAGCCAAACCGAACGCAACAGCAGTGCCAACCACTGATGCTGTGTCAGAACCACAATTGAGCGATACGGCTGTACCGCAACCGAGAAGTGTAAGAACCATTGTTCCCACCATTTCTGCTAAATACTTTTTCATTTTTGTTAATGATTTTAGAGGTTTGTAAAATAAGTATATGTAAGTTTATTGTTCCAGATGCTGGATGCCACCCGTAGCGGCATGAAGTGTCAGCTTGGTGGTTGCCCCTTTATTGAAGAGCGTAGGACTCAACATGTCGATGGTGCCAAACTGCGCAAAGGGAAGCGTCTGCTCAAACAGGGTTCCTTGCATCGTACTGATAGTAACGTTTGCCATGCTGGGCATATTGTACACCAACCCCTCTATTTTGCGCTTCGCCTTCTCCTGCTCAGTCGGCAGAATGACCGTATGCTGATCCTTCACGGTGAGATAGTAAGGGTCGCCAGCAAAATCGTCGGCATCCACAAATCCCAACCTGCGTGAGAAACGGAAGACCACTTGCTGATTGATGTCTTCTGTAGGCAGGACGGTATAGGACTTTACCATGAAGGTCGTGTCGGTATAACCGATGAAGAGTTGCGTGAGGGCTTCTTCCTGACGATTCAGTTCCTCCAACACAATCTTCAGCGACGCACCATCTTGGGGCATCGACTCCACTTGCCCACGCTTAATGGCATTCTTGCTTTCACGGATGTCCAGAATCTCCTGTGCCGTTAACTCAGCCATCTTCGCCGTCGAAGTGGCAGAGAGGATGTCCTCTGTGAGGTATTGCCGTGCATCGAGTTTGTGGCTTGTAGTAGATGATGAAGGAAGAGCACGCTCTTTCATGTCCACCTCAGTGTTGACCGCCACCAACACGCCGCTTTTCGTCAGTTGCACCATCGGCGCCACAGTCTTGTCCTTCAGCTTGACCGTGAAAACCTTTGTCGTATCAGGCACCCCCTCTTGATAGATATCGAGGGTCTTCACACTCCACGTCGTAGCAGGCTCAAGCGCCACCCCTGTGATGTGGAGATAGCGATCCGCATATTTGGCAAATTCCCCAGGAGTGTACACAGCCTTGATGGCCGACACATCCATTTTCAGTTCCGTAAGAGGTAATGCATAATTCACGCCATTGGCAGAAACACCAGGATTAAATTCCGTCACTTGCGTCTGAGCCAATGCTCCAAGCGACATCCATGAGGCCAATGCAATAATCAGATTCTTTTTCATTTTCATTTAGTTTTTTGCCCGTAAGGCCTTGAACGCCTTTGGCAAATAATCAACAAGGTCACTCGAGATGAGACCTTCATAACACAAATCATCTACAGCAAGGTCACCAGCAAGACCATGCAAATAAACGCCCAAACGCACAGCCGCTTCAGGCAGATACGATTGAGCCAACAATGCCAAGATAATACCTGTCAGCACATCACCAGCACCAGCTGTTGCCATACCAGGATTACCTGTTGAATTGAAGTACACGTTTCCTTCTGGCGTGACTACAGCAGAATAGGCTCCCTTGATGACAACGAAGATCTGCTGACGAGTAGCCAATTCGCGAGTACGTTCCAATTCCTCGTATGAATTGCGAGTAGAACTGATCAGACCGAAAAGTTCTTTCTTATGTGGTGTGAGGATGCATCGACGAGGCAACTGGGCAATCCATCCACGATGCGAACCAAGAATGTTCAGGGCATCAGCATCAATCACCATCGAACACTTCGCCATGCTGACCTGCTCGATGAATGCCTGAACGGTGTAAGAAGATGTGCCGATGCCCGGCCCTATCGCCATCGCATCATAGTCGCTGGCGTCGAATGATTGACTGAAACAATTTGGATCGACATCAATGTCCACAATAGCTTCTGGCACGGACTCTTGCAAGATTCTCGCATTATATTCAGGGGTATGCACCGTCAACTTCCCCACTCCGCCTCGCAGACAAGCCCTCGCACTCAGAATGGCTGCTCCTGCCATACCTTTCTTGCCAGCAATCAGCAACGCATGTCCGACTGACCCCTTATGGTCAAAGCGAGAACGTGTTTTCAACATGGCCTGAATATCCGTCCGTTCCGTCAGATGGTAAGGCGTCTGCGAATCTTCATTGCAGGGATCTATAATACCAATATCCAGCACTTCCCACTGACCAACATACTGCTCATGTTCTGGGAAGAAAAAAGCCAGTTTGGGATACTGAATCGTATAGGTCACATTAGCTTTCACGATGTGGTTCATCACGTTGTAGGTGTTGTCTTCACACATCAAGCCCGAAGGAACATCGATAGACACGACTGTGGCAGGAGAAGCATTGATATACTTCACAACTGAAGCATAGCCACCATTCAGAGGACGCGAAAGCCCTGTACCAAACAATCCGTCAATCACCAAGTCACCCACTTCCAGTTTGGGAGGTTTGAACTGCGACGTGATTTCCGTGAATTCGATGTTTTGTACACCCAAAGTGTTCTGCTTCACATCCTGAAAGTCAATCAGACGCTGTTTGTTGACTTGGCAATCGGGCGAAAGGTCATCTGACGTATTGAACAGATAAACATAGACCTTGTAGTTCGCTTCACCCAACATGCGAGCTATAGCCAACGCGTCGCCACCGTTATTTCCAGGGCCTGCAAATATTTTCACGGGAGTATTCACATCCCAACGACTGCATATTTTATCTGCCACAGCACGGGAAGCCCGTTCCATCAAATTAATGGAGGTGATAGGCTCATGCTCTATCGTATAAGCATCGATGGCCTTTAATTGGGTTGCTGATAAAATCTTCATAATTCTGAGGAATTAGCAAAGAGCGATTCTCATTAATGATGTGCAAAAATAGTGAATAGATATTAAAAAAACGACAAAAAGACATAAAATAGCACTTCTGATGATGTTTTTTCACGTTATTCTTGCTCATTTTATCCTCAAATAGGGATTTTTTGTGTAGCTTTGCATCAAATTAAACGTTCAAACCAATTCAATGATTACAATAAAAGACAAGCAATTCGATCCATTCATTCACCATGAACAAATTGCAGACAGAGTTGCAGCATTGGCGGACAAACTCAACGCCGACTACAAAGGGAGAAATCCCATCCTTATCGTCATCCTGAATGGCGCCTTCATGTTCGCCGCTGATTTGGTACGCTGTCTCAATTTCGACCACGAAATTCAGTTCACCAAATACTCTTCTTATGATGGCATGGACACGACGGGGCACGTGAAGGAACTTATCGGCCTCTCCATCAGCATTGAGGACAGGGATGTCATCATCGTTGAGGACATCATCGACACAGGCACCACGATGGCCAGTCTCATTCCAATGCTCAAGTCGAAGGGAGTGAAGAGCGTGGAGATTGCCACCCTTCTCATGAAACCTGGAAAACTGAAAGTGCCACTCGATGTGAAGTACTGCGCCATGGAAATCCCCAATGAATTCATCGTGGGCTATGGCCTTGACTACGATGGCGTCGGTCGCAACTACAAGAGCATCTATGTGGTGAAAGAAGGCTAAGACAGACTCAATAAAATTCATAAAAACCATACACAACAAATCACAACAAATGAAGAATATCATCATTTTTGGTGCTCCAGGCTCAGGCAAGGGCACCTACAGCGACGAAATCGTTGAACGCTACGGCATGGGACACATCTCCACTGGCGATGTGCTCCGCAGTGAAATCAAGAATGGCACGGAACTTGGCAAGATTGCCAAGGGCTACATCGATAATGGACAGCTCATCCCCGATGAACTGATGATCGACATCCTTGCCAAGACCTACGACGCACTACCAGCTGGCAAGGGCGTCATCTTCGACGGATTCCCACGCACCATCGCACAAGCTGAAGCGCTCAAAAAGATGCTCGCCGAACGCAAGCACGACATGGGCATCATGATTGAACTCATCGTCGACGAGGAGACCCTCCTTGCCCGTCTGCTGAAACGTGCCAAGGAGCAGGGTCGTGCCGACGACAACGAAGAGACTATCAAGAAACGTTTCGAGGTTTATCACAAGCAGACCGAACCGCTCTCCAAGTGGTTCGAGCAGGAAGGCATCCGCAACACTTTCACATGGAAGGGTTCCAAGGATGTGATGATTGGTGAGATTTTCGCTTTCCTCGACACACAGAAGTAATGGATTCCAACTTCATCGATTACGTCAAAATCTATTGCCGTTCAGGTCGTGGTGGACGTGGTTCCACCCACATGCATCGTGCGAAGTACCTGCCAAAGGGCGGTCCTGACGGAGGCAATGGTGGTCGTGGTGGTCACGTGATTCTGCGTGGCAACCGCAACTACTGGACATTGCTCCATTTGCGTTATGACCGCCACATTCAGGCAGAGCATGGCGGCAATGGGTCGAAGAACAAATCGACGGGCAAGCAAGGTGCGAACGCCTATATCGAGGTGCCGTGCGGAACCGCTGTGTATGACGCTGAGACAGGCGAGTACATCTGCGACGTGACGGAACACGAGCAGGAGGTCATCCTGCTCCATGGCGGTCGTGGCGGATTGGGCAACTTCAACTTCGCCACAGCCACCAACAAGGCACCACGCTATGCACAGCCTGGCGAGCCGATGCAGGAGCGCACGTTCATCCTGGAACTGAAACTCTTGGCGGATGTGGGTCTCGTGGGATTCCCCAATGCAGGCAAATCCACCCTCGTCAATGCCATCTCGTCAGCCAAGCCAAAGATAGACAACTATCCTTTCACCACCCTCGAACCGTCTTTGGGCATCGTCAGCTATCGCGATGGACGTTCATTCGTCATTGCTGACATCCCAGGCATCATCGAGGGAGCCAGCGAAGGAAGAGGGCTTGGACTCAGGTTTCTCCGACACATTGAGCGCAACTCCCTGTTGCTCTTCATGGTGCCAGCCGACACTGAGGACATCCGCCATGAATATGACGTGCTCCTCAACGAACTGGCACAGTTCAACCCCGACCTCCTCGACAAGGGACGCGTGTTGGCCATCACCAAGTGTGACCTTCTCGGCCAAGACGAGGAACTCAAGGACATGCTTCGCGAGGGGCTACCTACCGACATCCCCGTCATCTTCATCAGTTCTGTGGCCCAGCAAGGTCTGCAAGAGCTCAAGGACATCCTCTGGCGCGAGATGAACAGCGAAAGCAACAAGATTGCCGCCATCAACACGCAGGAGTCCCTCATCCATTCTGCCAAGACCTTCGCCTACATGGACGAGATTGCCTATGATGACGATGAAGGTTGGGATGATGAAGACATTCCAGAAGACGACATCGAGTATCTTGACGACGAGGACATCGAAGACCTCGAAGATTTCGAGTACGAGGAGTAACTCTCATGCCCATTAACCCATTCATCCCATGCACATATACGCTACTCCATCACATATCACCGCCTTCTCCACCACACGAGATGGCGGTGTTTCCATTCCCATTTCCCGTCTCCTCATGCCTCTCCATCAGACGCATGAGACACGCACTGTCATCATCGACGAAGCCTTTCTGAACCAGAATCCGCTGGAGCAGGCACTTGCGCTCGATGGTGTGGATGCCCTCTCCACCAACATCCCTGACGTATGCATCTGTGTACGCACTGCCGACTGCATCCCTGTCCTCCTTTGGGACGATGAAAGCCAAATCGTTTCTGCTGTCCATGCCGGATGGAAAGGCACACAGCAACGCATCGTCGAGGCCAATATCGATGTGCTCAAGGAGACCTACGGCACCCATGCCGAACACCTCCATGCCATCATTGGTCCAGGCATTGGCCCGGAGAGTTTCGAGGTGGGTGATGAAGTTTATGACCTCTTTGTTGAGGCAGGTTTCCCTATGGATAAGCTTGCTCACCGACACCCCCTCCTACCCTCCTCGACCAGAAAACCCAAGCCAAACAATCAGCATGGCTCCTCCCCTCTTTCGGAGGGGACAGAGGAGGCTTGGCACATCGACCTGTGGGAGTGCAACCGTCTTCAACTCATCGAAAAAGGTGTCAACCCTAAGCACATTCACGTCTCAGCCATTGACACCTATACGAACTACGACCGCTTTTTCTCAGCACGCCGTCACTTTAATGGTCGCATCATCAATGGAATCATGAGAAAAAAAGGAACGAATAATATGGAACAAAAGCAAGAAAAACGATGTTTTTTTATTTTTTAGTTCGCAAATCTTGATTATTTCCATTTATAATTATTACCTTTGCAAAAGATATTACAAACCTGAAAATAAACCGAGATAATGAAAGTACGTTTTAGCATCGAATACTATACCCAATGGGGTGAGGACTTGCGGGTGCAACTCTGCAAGGTGGAGAAAGGTGGAAATAAAAAGCCCATGAAGGAGTACCGCCTGGACACTTACGACGGAAAACTGTGGGAAGGTGAAGTCACGCTCCAAAACACGGGCGTAGAGGGCATCGAGTACAAGTATGCCATGTATCGTGATGACCAGCTCGTGTGGACGGAATGGGAGGTGGCGCCTCACAAGGTGACTTTCGACGGCATCACGAACCAATACATACTGAGCGACAAGTGGCGTCCCATCCCTGAGGACTTGCCTCTGTTCTCGTTGGCCTACATCAACCTGAACCCGCATGATAGCACGAACCGTCAATCGGCTACTGACACGCTCTACTCCTCGACCCTGCAACTGCGTGTGATGGAACCTCGGCTGAGGAAGGGCGAGTGGCTGGCGTTGTGTGGGAGTACGCCTCAGTTGGGCGAATGGCAACGTCCCAAACCGATGGAGCTTATCAACCTGCAGGAATGGGCTGTGAACATCGATGCTGACATGCTGTTTGACGAAGCTGAATATAAATATGTGGTGGTGGACGACGAGAACCATATCCTGCGTTGGGAAGAGGGGCAGAACCGCAGATTGCGTTGCCCCCGTCTGTCTCCCAAACAGATGTGGGTGAAGACGGATGACCGGCCGAACCTGAACGGCGACTGCTGGAAGGTGGCAGGCGTGGTGATTCCTGTGTTCTCGCTCCGCACGGCCAAGAGTTATGGTGTGGGTGACTTTGGCGACCTGAAGACGCTCATCAAGTGGGTGGTGAAGACGAAGATGCACGCCATCCAGATTCTGCCCATCAACGACACAATGATGACGGGCAAGTGGCAGGATTCCTACCCTTACAACTCCATCAGCATCTATGCTTTCCATCCGCTCTATTGCGACATCGATGCTTTGCCCAGGTTGCAGAACAAGCTGGCGATGGAGAAGTTCCTGATGCAGCAACAGAAACTGAATGCCCTGAAGGAGATTGACTATGAGCAGGTGATTGCCCTGAAGATGGAATACCTGCGAATGGCGTATGAGCAGGAGGGGCAGGAAGTGATGGAGCAGGAGGATTTCAAGACCTTCTTCAACGACAACAAGGACTGGCTGATTCCCTACGCCGTGTTCTCCTATCTGCGCGATGAGTTCAAGACAGCAGACTTTGGGAAATGGCCCAAGTATCGCCAATATCACGCAAGGGATGTGGAAATTCTTGTGAAAGAGCATCAGAAGGAGGTGGCTTTCTTCTATTATATACAGTATCAGCTGCACAAGCAACTCTTGGCTGTGAGAATGGAGGCCAGAAAGCAGGGTGTCATCATCAAGGGCGACATCCCCATCGGCATCTCCAGAAACAGCGTGGAAGCATGGGCACAGCCTCACCTGTTTAATCTCAACGGACAGGCAGGAGCACCACCAGATGACTTCTCGAAGGATGGGCAGAACTGGGGATTCCCCACCTACAACTGGGACGAGATGGCCAAAGATGGCTACCAATGGTGGATTCGCCGCTTCCAGAAGATGGGAGAGTATTTCGACGCCTACAGAATTGACCACGTGCTGGGCTTCTTCCGCATCTGGGAAATCCCGATGCATTCAGTACACGGACTCTTGGGACAATTCTCCCCTGCGCTGCCGATGAGCGTGAACGAGATAGAGAGTTATGGCCTGCGCTTCAATGCAGACTACATGACCCGTCCCTACATCACAGACTGGACGTTGGATCGCATCTTCGGCTACAGGGCCGACCTGATAAAGGCTCTCTATCTGCAACCTCGCACGGATGGCCGATACGACCTGAAGGATGAGTACGGCAGTCAACGAAAGATTGAGGCTGTCTTTGCTGGCAAGACAGACGAGGACAGCATCACCCTTCGCGACGGTCTGTATGCTTTGGCATCCTGCGTACTGTTCGTGCCAGACAGGAAGCATCAGGGATTCTATCATCCTCGCATCTCTGCTCAGCTCGACTTCGTCTATGAGTCGCTTTCACCACTCGAACAAGAAGCCTTCAATCGCCTGTACAACGAATACTTCTATCGCCGCCACAACCAGTTCTGGCAGGAGGAAGCGATGAAGAAGCTACCCATCCTGACCCAATGCACACGTATGTTGGTTTGTGCTGAAGACTTGGGTATGGTGCCCGACTGTGTTCCTGTGGTGATGAACAACCTGAGAATGCTGTCGTTAGAGATTCAGACGATGCCAAAATCACCAGCCTTGCAGTTTGGGCGTCTGTGGGAGAACCCCTACCGTTCAGTCGCCACCATCTCGACCCACGATATGGCTCCGCTGCGCATGTGGTGGGACGAGGATGTGGAAAGGGCACAGCAGTTCTACAACAATGCCCTCTTCAAAGATGGCACAGCCCCCCACCCTGCTCCAGGATGGCTGTGCAAGGAAATCGTCTCGGCTCATCTGTTCTGCCCATCTGCCTTGACCCTGCTGTCGTTGCAGGACTGGTTGTCGATGGACGAAAAGGTGAGATTGGCAGATGCGAATGCTGAGCGAATCAACATTCCTGCCAATCCACGCCACTATTGGCGCTACAGGATGCATTTGACCATCGAACAGTTGATGAACGAGAATGAGCTGAATGAGGAAATCATCAGCCTGATAGAGAACTCTGGAAGGAGTTGACAGTTGATAGTTGACAGTTTAGAGATAAGATTATAAAGTTGGAAAAGAAAAGTAATTATAGTCAATGGAAGTTTCTGGCGGTCTTTGCGGTAGTGATGGGATTGTTCGCCAGCGTGAGACATGTGTCAGGCATTGAGATTCCGCTGAACATGAAGTCTATCAAGGCAGAAATGAAAGTGGATAACTTTGCCAGCATCGGCAAGAAAGAGAAGGCTGAGGTGAAAGTGGTCAATAAAGCCCATCGCGTCAGAGGTGTGTGGAGTTATGCAGAATGTTTCCCTGACAGTCAGAATGTACAACTTGAATCGGCACAAAAGTATGGCATCATGCCTGTGAAGAACAGGCAAGAGGCTGAGGTGCTGGTCAAGGAGCATCGGCTGGTCAACATCTGCCATTCCCCATTCTATGCTATCGACAGCCTCACACACTCCATTCCTTATTTGGTGCCAAGAGCCCAACATCTGCTGAACACCATCTGTCTGAATTTCATCGACTCCTGTCAAGTGAAGGGTCTCCCCATTCACCTGCCGATTGTAACCTCTGTTTTGAGAACGGCAGATGATGTGTCGAACCTGCAACGAGGCAATAAGAATGCCACCACGAACTCATGCCATTGCTATGGAACGACTGTGGACATCGCCTACAACAAGTTCATGCCCCTGACTGGCACGTATGAATCAAAAGCAGACTTGCTCAGATGGGACGAACCCATGAAGCAGGTGCTTTCGGAGGTGCTGAACGACTTGAGACTAGAAGGTAAGTGCTACGTGAAGTATGAACGGAAACAGGGGTGCTTTCATCTGACATGCAGATAAAGAGAAACTCATCTTATATGCAGAGAGAAAGCAAATTCATTTGGGTGTTCGCTTAGGAAGCAGTCGTTTGGCTATCAACTCGACCACATCCACATTCACAGCGTTGCCCAATGCCTTAACTTTCTGCACTCGAGAGAGTTTTCCATAATTCAGTTCCTGCATGGACTGAATGCGAGCCGCCTCATTATGAGAGATATAGCGTCCCCAACGAAAGTCTTCGGGCTTGTAGGGACGCCCTTTTTTGTCCAAAGCACCTTTGGACGGAAAAGGAGCAAAGGGCAAGATAGGCGTGGCAGTGGTGCAAAGCGTAATAGTGGGTACACAATTGATGGAACGGATGCGGATGCCTGAAGGACGTAGTTGGATGACATGATGCTTGAAGTCCCAATCCTGATTGGTTGTGCTCCATTCGAACATGCGTTGAGTGCGTGGATAAGGAAGAATCTTAGGTAACCAAAGGTCAATCCAATCCTTGTGACGCTGGTAGAGTTCACGATTCTGCCGAATCAGGATCTTCTTAAATTCAGGAAAGGTGTCCGAATACTTGGTTCTCTGCATATAGAACGGCAGACCCGCAATCAGTTCCTCACGAGTGTCACCCTCCAACAATCGTCCGTAAGCCCCTCGACGCCCACGAAGCCGCTCAATAGACTGGAAGGCTGGAGGGACATCCTCAAACTCATAATCAGCTCCAAACTCCATCGTGAAGATGCAATGAGAAGGCATAAAGCCATCGCGTTTGGTCACGTTATAGACAAACTCTTGCCAAGCGTCAAACACAGGATGCAAATCACGACGGACAGCCACCAAACGGTCGTTGTCTTCAGGATCAACAATGGAACGCACATCGCTGACAACATCCTTCGGAGGACGCAAAAAGTGAAAACGATGCATTCCACTTACACCCTGCTCATTGCGCAACATACCCACGATGTAGAAACGTGGACGATGCTGAGGAATGCCAAACTCATGGGGAGAATAGATATGGCTACGAATATCATAACCCAAGGCATCCAGTTTCTGCTTAATCACCTTCCAAGTGCGACCATTATCATGTCCAGGCAGAGCAGACACATTTTCCAGAAAAATATATTTAGGATGATGATAACGCAGGATGCGACAAATCTCATCGAAGAGATTTCCACGTCCTAATTCATCTTCAAACCCCTGCTTCTTTCCTGAGAAAGAGAATGGTTGGCAAGGGAAGCCTGCACACAAGATTTCATGAGGAGGAATATCCTCTGCCTTGATCTGGGTAATGTCGCCCTCAATGGGCACATCAGGGAAATTTAATCGATAGAGCTTCTGCAATTTAGAATTGATTTCAGAGGCGAAGACACACTGATGCCCCAAACGGGACAGGGCGAGGTGGAAGCCTCCAAGACCAGCGAACAAATCTATAAATCTCATAGTAGATGAAGGGGAGTTAAGGGGAAGTTATCACAGTCTTTGACCGCATAGAAGTTACAGAGGAGTTAATGGAACAAATCCACAATCCCACAAACGTAAGAAGACCATTGAACATCAGCATCTCGTATCCGAATTTGTAGCCTGCATATTGCCAGACAATGAGGTCGATGACATAGCAGATGACAGGCGAAGCAATGGCGATATAAGGCACAACACGTTCGAGGGGCTTTCGCTTTGTGAACAAGCCAAAAGCAAAGAGTCCCAGAAGCGGGCCGTATGTGTAGGACACTATGGTATAGATCAAATCCATCACACTACCTGAACCAATAGCATTGAAGGCCAGCGTGACGATGAAAAACACCAAGAACATGCCCAAATGAACCCGTTTCCGTGTCTCCTCATCCTCTTCCTTTCCCAAGATGTCGATGCAGAAACTGGTGGTGAGTGCCGTCATCGCAGAATCAGCCGAGGAGAAGGCACTTGCAATGACGCCAATGGTGAAGAATATAAGACATGATGTTCCCAATGTACCGTTCAGAACGATATTCGACAACAAATCATCACCCTTCTCTGGCAAGGCCATCCCTTGCTGTTGATAGAGCATCATCAGCAGAATGCCCAAAGCAAGGAACAGGAAATTGACGGGTACGAACAGCACACCGTATGAACACATGTCCTTCTGTGCGGAACGCAAGTCCTTGCAAGTAAGGTTTTTCTGCATCATATCCTGATCAAGTCCCGTCATCACAATAACCACGAAGATGCCAGAAAGGAACTGCTTCCAAAAGTTCTGCTTCGATGCAAAATCGTCGAACTCAAAGATACGTGAGTGAGAATCATGCCATACAGCTGTCATGACTTGAGGGAAATCCATGTTCAGCATGTTGGCAACTTGCATCAGAATCAAGATGAGTGCCAGCAACAAGCAGAATGTCTGCAAGAAATCTGTCCACACCAAAGCACGAATGCCGTTCTTCCGAGTATAGAGCCATATCAGCACTAAGACCACCAATACCACCACTGCGTAGGGGACAGAGATGGTGTCTGCCAAACAATACTGCAAGATGCGACACACCACATAGAACTTAGCAGATGCTCCTAAAAGTTTACTGAGAATGAAGAATGAAGAACCAGTCTTATAACTAGTCTGACCAAAGCGATGATCAAGATAGGTGTAGATGGAAGTCAGACGAAGCCGATAATAGAGTGGCAAAAGCACAAAGGCCACAATCACATAACCCACAATGAAGCCAAGGCACATCTGAAGATAAGTCATGTCGATGCTCATCACCCAACCAGGCACACCGATGAAAGTCAGTCCTGAGATGCTGGCACCAATCATGCCAAACGCAACCAAAGGCCAGGGCGACTGACGATTGCCACTAAAAAAAGCAGTGTTGCTTCCTCTCTTGCCCACCATACGGGAGAGAAGAAGCAATACACTAAAGTATAATATGATGGAGATGAGAACCAGCATCCTTATTATTCCGCTGGATTCTTCAATTCAGCATCAGCATAGAGCGAGAATTTAGAACCGAACCCTGGCTTGCTCTCCACATCGAGAACAAGGTCCATGCCATCAGCCAACTTCTTGGCCACATGCAAGCCCAATCCCAAGCCAGGGATAAAGCCATCGTCCTTCCAGAACAGGCCAAATGCCAATTGCTGTTTCTCCTTTGGAATACCACACCCTGTATCCTCCACAAAGAGCTCAGCCTTGTCGGAATTGAGGTGATACTGCACACCAATGACAATCACGCCCTTCTTGGTGAACTTCACAGCATTGCTCACCAACTGACTCAAAATATACTTCACGCGGGTGCGGTCATTGTTAATTGTGATGCCTGGCATGACGGAGATTTCATGCAGAACAACACCCTCTGGAATCAGGTCATCCCAATCGTGCTTCAATTCATGAATCAGTCCGATTGCATCAAACTCATTCTTCACATATTGGATACGTCCGCTTTCGATACGTGAGAACATGAGGATGTCCTCAATCATGGCAGAGAGACTGGTGTTGTTTGCCTTGATAATCTTGGCATATTCCGCCATTTCCTCAGGCGTGAAGGAATCAGGAGGCATGCTGACCAACACATCGCTAAATCCTACCACCGCATTCAGTGGCGTACGAATCTCATGGCTGATGGTCGTCAGGAAGTCCTCCTTCTGCTTAGCCTCCTCTGCCAAAAGCATTGCTTTACGCAAATCCTCTTCATATCGTTTTGTCTCATCAATGTTGATCAAGATACCATCCACATGCTTTTGATTCGTCGCACTATCATAGATGACTACAAAGCGCAACTGCCACCAACGATAGTTGCCTGGCTTGTCCACATCAGCATAGATTTCATGACTATGTGTACCTATAATCTCTGTTGACTGCATGATGAGTGGAACCTCTTTCGAATAGTCAGGATGGACATGAGAGATGATCTCTTTCAGACTCTCCTCAGTACGCACCAAGTGGCTATCAGCACCATGCAAAGCCATCTGGCGCATCTCTGCACGACGCGTCACACTTGCTATCAGCCCTTCAGCGGCACGATTCTTCCACGACTGCAACACAAGTACAATCGCACCAATGGCAAGGCAGAAGATAAGGCAAATGATGATCAGCGTCACATATCGATAGAATGGTGAAATCTTTTCCACTGGAGCACCCACGATAATGAATCGGTCATCATAATCGCTATACTCCATGCCCAGCTTCTCCATCGCCACATAATCCATGTAGTATTGCTTCTGGTGGGTCATACCTACAAACGAAGCCAAGTCTGCACCCTTCAGCACTTCCGATGCCACACGAGCCATATCGCTTGCCACAGTTTCATAACTTGCAAAGTAACCACATAAGAAGTCACCTTCACCGTTGGCAAACCCTGCCTTCACAGCCGTAAACTGTGGACGACCAGTCTTGTCTGCAATGGAAGAGCTGTAGATGTCTCGCTTCAGTGCCAACGACGGATACAGCCACGAATGCACATAGATGCGGCGCAGACCCGTGTAACCTTCATCACGGTCAGACACATTGAGTGAATTTCGTTCAGGCGACTCCGTGGAATAAACCAGCACCATCACACTATCCTTCCATATCGTAGAGAACTGTTCATCAGATGACACATTAGCATGAAAGTCAGAATTGTCGATGTATGGAGGACGTGCAATCGCCTGTCTCAGTTCCTTTCTGATCAATGAGTCTTGCAAGAAGTAGTCAAGCTCTATTTCCACACAGTTTTTACCTGTCATCTCAACAGCCAAATTGATGTTGGTACAATAATCTATCGGATCATTGATCACCACCATATTGTTGTACTTCCTGATGCTCTCCCACTCAGGATGGTGCAAACCACCCAGCACAATAGGGATGGTGTCCAGTTCAGGAGCCATGCGACGCTCTCGCCACTGAATGAAATCGTGAGCAGCACGGTCACCTTCAGTAATGATGACATCAGGTGTCCACCCTATCTTTGTGAGTGAATCCTTAAGATGCTGATGGACTTCATCCGTTACATGGGCAGGATTTTCCAAATCGAGATAAGCCGCACGGATGTCAGCATTGATGCCTTGATTTCGGAACATCTGCAACAACTTTTCATTAAATCCCTTATAACCAGGATAATTCTTCTCATAGCTGTAGTAGACAAGCACATTGGCTTTCTTCTCCTCATGGCCTTGACGAGACAAGCATGAAGTTGGCACGAGCAATCCAAAGCCTAAAGTGATGATGAGCAACATGCATTCCAAAATGCGGGTGAGACGGAAGAAGAACTTACTGCCATGTCCCAATTCACTCTCCACACCAATCGTTCCACCTTGCTTCTCCATAATCGTCTTACTGATGTTCAGTCCAAGTCCCGTACCCTTATCGGTCTCGTTCACTTTCTTGTATCGCTCAAACAACATTGCCTGCTTCTCAGGTGCCACACCTATACCCGTGTCTCTCACATACACTTCAATTGTGTCTGGATCATCCTCCATGTGCTTCCAGCCTAAGGTTACACTACCCTCGGTCGTGAACTTGAAGGCATTGCTCAAGAAGTTGTTCACCACCTGCTTGGTGCGGGTCATGTCAATATTGACAGTTTCATCGGGTTCATCCATTTCGAGTTTAAACTCCAGATGGGTGGGTGCAATGATATAGTTGGTCTTGTAACACTCGTTGATGAGTTTCTGAACGGACACTGGCTTCTGGATAATTTCAAGATCACCAGTCTCAATCTGTGCCTTCTCCATCACACTGTCTATCATGTTCAGGATCATGTCCGTGTTCTGATGGATGACATCGCCATACATCTCTCGTTCACCCTCCTCGAAGGTCATACCAGGAGTAGTCAGCATGGTGGAGAATCCTGTCACAGCCCCCAGAGGCGTGCGGAGATCATGACTGATGTTGGCCAAGAAATTCTCCTTCAACGCCACTTGACTCGCCAAAATCTGCGCCTGTTCCAACTGTTCTTCGGTCTGCTTCTTCTGGTCGATATTGAGCAACAAGCCATAGAGTTCGCCTTTCTTTGCACTCTCTTCTGTTGCCGTGTACATTGCTTCAGCCCAATACCAATGTTCGCCATTGTCAGGCGACAAGTGCAAACGAACGGTCTTACGGCCTCGCTGATTGCGGAAATTCTTCAGGAATTCGAATGAAGCCTTGGTGTCATCATGTACAATGTGTTCCATCTCTTCCAAACTCAAATAGTTAGAAGGAAGCCCAAAATAGTTGGCGAATTGTTGGGTAACAGTGAATCCACCTTCTTTATACACCCAAATTGTATCTTTGGCATTGGAGAACATCAAATCGTGCACTTTCTCCTCATACTGCAACTCCTCCACTAACGACATCTGCCCCTTCCACTTCCACTTCAACATGAAATATACAATGACGTAGATGATGAGACCTATCAGAAGAACAACGAGACTCACTTCGACAGCAAACCGCAATGGCTCCTCAAGATAGAAGGGCGCATTGATAATCTTAAACTGATTGCTGTACACGCCATATGACATCTTCGGATACATGTATTGCATAGCATTCCAATCCAAATAGTAGTCACTGGCATGCATGCTGATAGGCAATGACTTAGGCTTCTCACCACGCAAAATACGGACAGCGTATGCGACCTGGTCTTTCACTTGTGTTTCCGTACTGGTGAAGTAACCACCTAAGAAAAGCAATTCTTTGGGATTATTGAATTGCTCACGGATACAAGTGAACTGAGGTCTTCCTGAACGGTCTATGATGCTATTGCTGAAAATGTCACGTTTCACCTGCAATTGCCACATTTCCATCGCCCGCTGATAAAACCTTCCAGTACGTGCCTTGCCCACAGAGTCACTCTCCTCTTCCGTGCGATTCAGATAGGGGAAAGCACATGAAACAAAATTCACTATGGCCAAACCTGGATAGTATTTCTTCAAGTAGTCATCGTCAAAGGTTTGCAGACGGAAATCTCCATTGTTCACAAATCGGGTGGAATCCGCCAATTCTTCCTCCAACTGATGGCGCAGACGCATATCAATGTCTTTAATATCCAATTCAATGGTCACACATTGGGTGTTGGCAATTCTCATCATCATCTCAATGTTCCGACTTAAGTCGATTCGATCCTCATAGCCCGTCATCAAAGGGAAATTATTGAGCGAATCGCGCAACAATGCATTGACACCAGCGAAAACCACTGGTATGTTCTTGAAAATAGAATCGCCCTCATGATGGGTCAGCACCCAATCCACAGCAGGATCATCATTCAACAAGATGATTTCCGGTTTCATCACACTGATTTGGGATGATATTCTTTCCCAATCATATTGTGTGAACACCTCTCCTGGACGATGCACCATATCCAAGTATAGATGGTGGATATTAGCATTGACACCATATTCCTTGAAAGCATCCACCATATACTTGGAGAACAAATCCTTCTCTTCTCCTATACTATCCCAAGAATGAATTACCAAAACTTTGTGGCTGGGGCCTTGTGACCTGAACTCATTAACCTTGCTACATGAACCAGTGAACAAGACCAGAACCACTATAAGTAAAGGTAGTATCTTTGATAAATAAGACTTTTTCATGTTGGTTTTCTTACAGATTGCTTTGCAAAGATACGAAAAATAGTAATGCTACAAACAAAAATTGGGAAAATAGCACTAAAAAAGTATCATTTTTATCACATAGGAGGCATTTCTGTCAACAAAAACAGCATTTTTGTTCTCTTTCCTTGTGTTTTTTATGTACCAGAGGGGAAGAGTTCTTTCCATACCCGCTTCCTCATCAGCGTCTGACTGATACTCCTGGTTGAAAGGTAGGCAACGAATGAAATCCACAAGCCGTGATTGCCCCATAAGGGCACCAATACCACATAAAGAATAAAGAAAACCACCATGCCTGAAGCCATCGAAATAAGCATTCCCTTAGTGGCTGTCGCTCCAATGTAGACCCCATCCCAGATGAAGGCTCCCAAACCGCACAACGGGAAGAGAAGTGTCCATGGCTGATAGGTCATAGCAACTTCCACCACATTGGAATCATCGGTCAACAGCGAGAGGAAAGAATGTCCCAGCAAGAGATAGGCCAGCGTGAACACAGTCGCCACACCCCATCCCCAACGGAAGAGCCGACGAATCGTGTCGTCATAGATGGCACGCATACGTCCTCCTATCGCCTTACCCACCATCGCCTCTCCGGCAAAGGCAAAACCGTCCATGATGTAACTGTAGAGTGTAAAGAGTTGCATCAGCATCGTGTTCACTGCCAATTCCGTATCACCTTGTTTAGCACCTGCCGAAATGAAGAAGAAGTGTACCAAAATCAAGCAGCAAGTACGCAGGAAAATATCTTTATTGACCAAAAAGAAATGGAGCAGAGAGTCTTTTGTGATAACGAGTTTCCTACTGATATACTTATTCAACCTCAGATAGTTACGCATCAATAAGGCAAGTGCAACTACAAGTCCGATGTACTGTGCCAAGACTGTGCCCAGTGCCACACCTTCTATCTTCATACCACCAACATAAACCAGCAGAAGGCTTGCCAAGATGTTGGCTACATTTTGGGTAATGGCAACAATCATCGGAATCCTCGAATTCTGCATGCCCACAAACCAACCCGTCAGGGCAAAGAGACTCAACGCCGCTGGAGCGCCCCATATACATATATTAAAATATGTACGCGTGAAGTCAGTCACCTCCTCCGAAGGCATGATGATCGACAGCGACAATTCCCTCACAGGAACCTGAAGACACAGCATCACCGCCGAAATGCTCAACGAGACCAATAACGCTCTCAGCAGCACACTCACCACCTCCGTCAGGTTCCGTGCCCCAAATGCCTGAGCCGTCATACCACTCGTGCCCATCCGCAAGAAGGCAAACATCCAATAAATAATGTTGAAGAGCATACCCCCCACCGCAATGGCACCAATATACGCAGGTGAACCAAGATGTCCAGTAATGGCGACATCCACTAAACCCAGCAAAGGAACCGTGATGTTTGACACGATGCTCGGCAAGGCAATTACTAAGATTTGTCGGTCCCGAAGTTTCATTCTTATCTCTCAACTCTTCAAATATTCAGCAAGCATCTCTGCACATCTTTCTCCATCCACACCTGCACTCACGATGCCACCAGCATAGCCTGCACCTTCGCCACAAGGAAACAAACCCTGCAAGCGCACATGTTGCAAGGTTTCCCGATCACGAAGAATGCGGACAGGAGCAGAAGTTCGGGTCTCCACACCAATCATCACAGCTTCATTTGTCAGGAAGCCGTGACACATCTTACCAAAATTGCGGAATCCTTGTTGCAGACGTTTCGTCACGAAGGCTGGCATCCAAAAGTGTATCGGGGTACTGATGAGTCCAGGCGTATAAGAAGACTTTGGCAGGTCATAACTACCTTTTCCATTTACAAAGTGCGCCATCCGCTGGGCTGGAGCTGTCTGCTTTCGATTGCCTTGAATCCAAGCAGTGTATTCAAGTCGCTCCTGAAATTCCATCATGCTTAGGGGTGAGGAGGGAGAGGTGAGGGATGATAGATTAGGGACTGGAGGCAATTCCATCAGCGAGCGTTCCTGCAAGTCCTCCACATGCAGTTCCACCACCATACCCGAATTGCTCCAAGGGCTGTTGCGCAGAGAGTTGCTCATTCCATTCACCACCAATTGATTAGAATCACTGGCAGCAGGCACTACCGTACCACCAGGACACATGCAGAACGAATAGACACCTCGCCCATCCACCTGCGTGACAAAAGAATACTCAGCTGCAGGCAGATACTCGCCTCTACCCTCCTTGCGATGATACTGAATCTGGTCAATCAATTGCGAAGGATGCTCCAGTCGCACTCCTACAGCAATGTCCTTCGCTTCAATCTCAATGCCTTGTGCATACAAATAGCGATACACATCACGGGCACTATGGCCAGTTGCCAATATGACTGGCCCCCAGAATGTCTCATTGCCACAACGGATTCCTTCCACTTTGTTATCCTTGAACAAAATATCCTCCATCTTTGTTTCGAAATACACTTCGCCACCACACCTGATGATGGTCTCACGCATCGACTCAATGATACCTGGCAGCTTGTCCGTTCCAAGATGCGGATGGGCATCGGCCAAGATACTCGGGCTCGCTCCATGCTGACAAAACACATTCAAGATTTTCTCCACATTTCCACGCTTCTTGCTTCGTGTGTATAGTTTCCCATCTGAAAAGGCACCTGCCCCACCCTCACCAAACGAATAGTTCGATTCAGGATTAACCTCTTGTGTACGGGATATTTGCGCAATGTCCTTACGACGTTCGTGCACACTCTTACCCCGTTCCACCACAATAGGTCTGACCCCCAACTCAATCAACCGAAGCGCCGCAAACAGACCACCAGGACCAGCACCCACCACAACGGCTTGAGGACACCCCACCACATTCGGATAGTTCGTCTTCACATATGCATCATCCTCCGGCAGTTCGTTCACATAAGCTCTCACCTTCAGATTCACAAAGATAGTCCGCTGACGTGCGTCGATGCTCCGTTTCAGCACCCTCACAGCCATCACGTCCACACCTTTCTCCTCCAGCAAGAACCGCTTGATGCCCTGCTCGCTCGACGCCACCTCCGGCAAAACCCTGATTTGATATTCTTCAATCATGCCACTACCTCATTACGTATTAAAAACAGTTAATCTTCATTTTCCTTTGCAAAGGTAGTGAAAATTTCATGTAAGTGAGCACAATACAAAAAAGAAAAACAAAATTCATGCTGATTCATACCATTCATGTTCGTTTTTTTTGTACCTTTGCACTCGAAATGCAAATTCATTGACGATATGGAAAACTATATTGTTTCGGCCAGAAAGTACCGTCCCATGACATTTGACACGGTGGTGGGACAAGGTGCGCTGACTGTGACTTTGAAGAATGCCATCCAAAGCGGAAGATTGGCACATGCCTATTTGTTCTGCGGTCCGCGAGGCGTGGGCAAGACAACCTGTGCCCGCATCTTTGCAAAGACCATCAACTGCCTCAGCCCCCAGACAAACGGAGAGGCTTGTGGTGAGTGCGAATCGTGCAAAGCCTTCAACGAGGGACGCTCGTACAACATCCATGAACTGGACGCGGCCTCGAACAACTCGGTGGAAGACATCCGCGTGCTCATCGAGCAGGTGAGGATTCCACCACAGATTGGCAAGTATAAGGTGTTCATCATCGACGAGGTTCACATGCTCTCGCAGGCAGCGTTCAACGCCTTCCTGAAGACACTGGAAGAACCACCCCATCATGCCATCTTCATCCTTGCCACGACAGAGAAGCATAAAATTCTACCCACCATCATGAGCCGTTGTCAGATTTATGACTTCAAGCGTATGGGGGTGAACGACATCGTGGGGCATCTGAAGAATGTGGCAGAGAAGGAGAACATAAAAGTGGAGGACGCAGCATTGAACATCATCGCCCAGAAGGCTGACGGTGGTATGCGTGACGCTTTGAGCATCTTCGACCAGGTGGCATCGTTCTGCGGTGGCAATATCACTTATCAGCAGACCATCGAGAATCTCAACGTGCTGGACAGTGATTACTATTTCCGTCTGACGGACTATTGTCTGGAAGGTAAAATCACGGAATGTATGCTGACGCTGAACGAGATCTTGGCAAAGGGTTTCGAAGGGCAGTATTTCATCACGGGACTGTCGAGCCACTTGCGCAATCTATTGGTAAGCCAAGATGCACAAACGGTGGAACTGATTGAGGCCAGCGAGGAAGTGCGTAACAAATATAAAGAGCAGGCACAGCGTTGCAAACCCAGGTTTCTCTTCCGCGCCATGAAACTGACGAACTACTGCGATCTGAATTATAAGCAGAGCCAGAACAAGCGACTGCTCATCGAATTGACCCTCATCGAGATGGCACAACTCTCCTCCGATGACGGAGAGGCTTCGGGGCTTGGCCCTACGAAGATACTTAAACCCATATTCAAAGCCCTCAAAGCCCCCCAACCCCCAAAGGGGGAGGGCTCACGCGACAGTAGTCAGGAGAAAAAGGAAACTCTGGCAACTCAAACGACACCAGCAACTCCAAAACCCGTACAAACCACACAAACGCCTAACGCTGCGTCAGTCAACCCCACAAGGGGACTGGGGGGCTTGGGAGGTTTCTCCATCAGAAAGACCATGCAGGTATCGACTGCAGAGCATAAGACGGCGCAAAAGGTTGAGTTGGGAAAGGAAACGCAAATCGTGGAACATCAGCCTGTCGACACCATCAACCTGACAGTGGCGTGGAGAGAGTTTGCGGTGAATCTTCCCCAAGAGGACATCGCCTTTTCACATCGCATGAACAACATGGAGCCGACGATGCAGGAGGACGGAGAGACATTCCTGGTAATTGCCGACAACCAGTCCGTTCAGAACGAACTGCTCAAGATGCAACAACGCATCGAAGCTTATCTGCACAAACGGCTAAGGAATGGCACCTTGCACATGGTCGTGCGACTGCGTGAGATGACAGACAAGCGCCATGTTTATAGCCGAGTGGAGCAACTGAACATGATGCTCCAGCAAAACGAGGCTCTGCGTAAACTGAAAGAGGAATTCCAATTGGAACTGACATAACCAGTTAACGCACTGGGCAAATTTTAATGCATATATAATTAAATGGGAAAGGGAAAGTTAGCGAAATTTGCAGAGATGGCAGAGAACCCGTTGGTGGTGCAATGTCCTTTCTGGCAATTGGAGAAGGAAGGATTTCCATTGAAAGGAAAATGGCACGAGGATTTCTTCAAAAATGAAAACCCTATCGTGCTTGAACTAGGTTGTGGACGTGGTGAATACACTATCGGACTGGCTCGACGTTTCCCTGAGAAGAACTTCATCGGAATCGATATCAAGGGAGCGCGCATGTGGCACGGAGCCAAGACAGCACTGGAGGAAGGAATGAAAAACGTGGCCTTTCTGCGCACAAACATCGAGTGTATAGCCGGCTTCTTTGCCAAGAACGAGGTGGCTGAGCTCTGGTTCACCTTCTCCGATCCGCAGATGAAGAAGGCCACCAAGCGTCTCACTTCCACCTACTTCATGGAACGTTATCGGAAATTTCTTGTAGATGGTGGACTCATCCATGTGAAGACCGACTCCAACTTTCTTGCCACCTATACTAAATATATGGTGGAGAAGAACGGACTACCGATGATGCAATGCACATTTGATCTCTATGCCGAAAAGGACGTTGATTCCTCTCTCACCGAAATCCGTACCTACTACGAGGGCATGTGGCTGGAACGGGGCATCCCCATCAAGTATCTGCAATTCCGACTTCCACAGTCAGGCATCCTCGAAGAACCTGATATTGAAATTCCCGTCGATGGTTACCGCTCCTACAATCATCAAGTTGTGAGCACAAAAAAGACGGGTAAATAAAACATTGTAAATAGTAATTTGTAAAATTGTAAATAAATAGATGACTATATATCCGAAATTGATACACGATGCACTCTCCACTGTTCGTTATCCAGGCAACGGAAAAAGCATCATGGAAAACGAGATGCTGGAGGATGACCTCCGCATCGACGGCATGAAAGTGAGTTTTTCGCTTATCTTCGAAAAGGAGACTGACCCATTCAAGAAATCTGTGGTGAAAGCTTCTGAAACAGCCATCAAGACCTTTGTCCATCCAGATGTTGAAGTGACCATCACGACAAAAGCTAAGACCGCCCTACCCCCAGAACCAGACAAACTTCTGCCTGGTGTGAAGAACATCATTGCCGTCAGCAGCGGCAAAGGCGGTGTAGGCAAATCGACGGTGACAGCCAACCTCGCCATCGGACTGGCGAAACTCGGTTACAGGGTGGGCTTGCTCGACACCGACATATTTGGTCCTTCGATGCCTAAGATGTTTGGCGTGGAAGAGGAACGTCCCTACGCAGAACAAGTGGATGGCAGAGACCTTATCGTGCCCATCGAGAAGTATGGGGTGAAGCTCCTCTCCATCGGTTTCTTCGTCAACCCAGACCAAGCGACCCTATGGCGTGGTGGTATGGCCTCAAACGCCCTGAAGCAACTCATCACAGAAGCCAAATGGGGCGAGCTCGACTACTTTATACTCGACACCCCTCCTGGCACCAGCGACATCCATCTGACGCTTATCCAGACCCTTGGCATCACAGGTGCCATCATTGTCTCCACTCCTCAGCAGGTAGCCTTGGCCGACGCTCGCAAAGGCATCAACATGTACATGAATGAGAAGGTGAACGTGCCCATCCTTGGACTCGTAGAGAACATGGCTTGGTTCACGCCTGCCGAACTCCCCGAGAACCGATATTATATCTTTGGCAAGGATGGGGGCAAGCAATTGGCCGAAGAACTGAACGTGCCACTCTTGGCACAGATTCCCCTCATCCAGTCGGTTTGTGAAACAGGTGACAAGGGTGAACCTGCTGTGCTTAGTCCTGCCTCGCCCGAAGGCATCGCCTTCATGAGTCTCGCCGCCAAAGTGGTGACGCAGGTGGACAAGAGAAACATCGAGATGGCACCTACGAAACGTGTGGAAGTGCATCACTCATAATTCTAACCCCAACTCTCAACTGTCACCTTGCTCCATCCTCTTCCATCCGAAGCCCAAGGCATCCCATCTCCTCAGCAGTTTACCTACCCCTTCTGCTATCAGCCGCACCCTTTGTGTCAGGTAGTGGCGAAGGAGGTGATTGCGCATTGTTACCGCACTCCAGAAATGTATCCTCATGAGGGAAAGATGTTTGGGGTGCTCATTGTGGAGCATGAGGGTCAGCGATATTATCTTTGCGCCTTTTCGGGCATCTACAACGGGAGTTACCACCATGAGGGGTTCGTTCCCCCTATCTGCGATTTGCAGACAGGCTATTTTCGTGAGGAGGAACAACGCATCGTTGCCCTGACCCACCAAATCAATGAAACGAACGAAACAGAAGAGAAGACACGACTGAAAGCCCTTCGAAAAGAGAAGTCCAACGCCTTGCAGATGTGGACGTTCCATCAGTTTCGTATGTTGAACGCCCGTCAGGAAGTGAAAGACCTCATCGAGATATTCGCGAAAGTGAAATCACCCTTCTCTGAGGAGGAATACATCGACTACAAAGAAGGACGTATTCTCACGAAACCTCAACCGAAGATAGGCATTCCACCTGGAGGGACAGGCGAATGTTGTGCTCCCAAACTCTTGCAATACGCCTACTTGCACAACCTCAAACCTCTATGCATGGCAGAGTTTTGGGTGGGGCCATCGAAGCAGAACGAGATGCGCATTGAAGGCAACTTCTATCCCTCTTGCCAGCACAAATGCTACCCGTTGCTCAACTATATGATGAAGGGATTGGATGTAGAGGAGAATCCCCTCTTGGCGCGAGGTCGAGAAAAATTGAAGGAGGTACGCTTCATCTACGAAGACAACGACATCATGGTGGTAAGCAAACCATCAGGCCTGTTGTCTGTACCCAATCGCGACCTCAAAGAAGAATCGCTCAGCGCTTATCTGCTCACCATCAATCCCAACTACAGACTGATGCATCGCCTCGACATGGACACCTCTGGACTCATGCTCGTGGCCAAGAACGACAACGCTTCCAAATCGCTCCAAGACCAGTTCCTCCGCCACGACATCAAGAAGAAGTATATCGCCCTTCTCGACGAGGCCATTTCGTCAGAAAGCATCAAAGAAGGGGAAGGAACAATCTCCCTACCCCTTTCTCGCAATCCGTTCGATTCTCCCCGTCAGGTGGTCAACTACCGTGTGGGTAAACCAGCCGTCACACATTATATATTTAAAGGCGAGAATCGAGTGGAGCTATATCCAGAGACGGGTCGCACGCATCAGTTACGCATCCATTGTGCCCATCCCAATGGCCTCGGACGTCCCATCAAGGGCGACATCCTCTATGGCACCCGTGCCGACCGTCTCTATCTTCATGCCGAAGAAATAAAATTCAGCCATCCGACGACTGGCGAATGGCTGAACTTTTCAGAACCGTTATTTTGAAGGAAATCTCTCATTCCTTCATTCATTCTTTCTCTTACAGTCCCAGATCCTGCTTGATGGCATCCACTTTGGCCTTTGCCTCAGCGGTGGCAGATGGGTAGCACTTCGGACATTCCATCTCGCCTTTCACTTCCACATAGAACTTGATCTTAGGCTCTGTTCCTGATGGACGCACAGAAATTTTGGTGCCGTCGGCTGTGAACCACTGGAGCACATTGCTCGTGGCAGGCATGTCAAGAGCAGTCTCCTTACCGTCACATACTTGCTTCAGCGTCTTGTAGTCCTTTACACACACAACAGGGCTGCCACCAAGTGATGTTGGAGGAGTCTTACGGAAGTCTTCCATCATCTGCTTGATTTCGTCGGCACCCGACTTGCCAGGCTTAGTCACAGAGATGGCATTCTGATATGCGAAGCCATAATCGAGGTAAATCTTCATCAACAAATCATAGAGTGTCATGCCGTTGTCCTTTGCCCATGCAGCAATCTCGCAAAGCAGACAGATAGAAGCAGGACTATCCTTGTCGCGCACCTTGTCGAATGGCAGATAGCCGAAGCTTTCCTCACCACCACCGATATACTTCTTCACACCCTCAGAGAGTTTGATTTCGCGGGCAATCCACTTGAAACCCGTATAGACATCGCGAATCTCCACATTGTTGCGCTTGGCAATCTCGGCAATAGTCTCCGTTGTCACAATGGTCTTCACCATGAACTCGTTGCCTTTCAGCTGCCCCAGCTTCTTCTTGTTCTCAATGATGTAGTAAGAGAGCATCAGTGCAGTCTGGTTACCATTCAAGATGCACCACTCACCCTTCGGATCGCGGCACACCACAGCCAGACGGTCAGCATCAGGGTCAGAAGCCAACACAAGGTCTGCATTCAGTTTCGTACCCAGTTGCATGCCCAAGGTCATTGCCTCAGAGTTTTCAGGGTTAGGAGACACCACCGTTGGGAAGTTGCCATCGATGACCATCTGCTCCTTCACCACGTTGATGTTCTGGAAACCCCAAGTTCGCAAGGCGGCAGGGATAATCACACGACCTGTTCCATGCAATGGAGAATAAACGATGCAGAGATCCTTCTGACGGTTGATGACCTCCTGATCCACCAGCGCCTCATGCACAGCGTTCAGGTAATCGATGTCCATCTCACCACCGATAATCTGGATGAGATCATTGTTCGGCGTGAACTTCACTTGGTCGATAGTCACCTTGTTCACCTCGTCGATGATGCCAGTGTCATGCGGAGCCAGCACCTGAGCGCCATCATCCCAGTAAGCCTTGTAGCCATTGTACTCACGTGGGTTGTGGCTCGCCGTGATGTTCACACCCGCCTGAGCGCCCAACTGACGGATAGCGAAAGAAATCTCAGGCGTAGGACGCAGGCTCTCAAACAGATAAGCCTTGATGCCGTTGGCGGAGAAGATGTCAGCCACCGTCTCAGCGAAGAGACGAGAGTTGTTGCGGCAGTCATGACCCACCACCACGCTGATGTCCTTCTTGCCTGCGAAGGCCTTGTTGATGTAATTGGCAAAGCCTTGCGTGGCCATGCCCACGATGTACTTGTTCATTCGGTTGGTGCCGGCACCCATGATACCACGCAAACCGCCCGTTCCAAACTCCAGATTCTGATAGAACGCATCGATGAGGGCAGTCTTGTCCTCATTCTCCAACATTGCTTTTACTTCTGCCTGTGTCTCGGCATCGAATGCAGGCGAGAGCCACTTCTGAGCCTCAGCCGTACATTGCTTAATCAATTCCTGATCCATAGTTATAGTTTTTTAGTGAATGAATTTTGTATATCTAATCTCTTTTTGTCCTTTCCGATTCAGTTACAATTCTCGTTGTCGACAGAACATACCAGAGAACTCCTCATCTACATTGTCCACGGGATCTTCGAAGATGCCGAAAACGCTCGAGCCACTGCCTGACATGCTGGCATAAACGGCACCAAGGTCGTACATCTTGTCCTTGATGGCAGCAATCTCAGGATACTTCGAGAAGACGCTCGCCTCAAAGTCGTTCACCACCGTGTCCTTCCACGTCTCGATGGGAGCCGAGAGCAGTTCGGGCAGCCGTTTCTCCGGATGTTGCACCTTCACCTTGGCGTAGGCGTCCTTCGTTGAGACGAACGTGTCGGGCTTCACCAGCACCAACTGCTTATACTTCAGGTTCAGTTCGATGGGCTGGAACACATTGCCTATGCCCGTTGCAAACATCGGTTTGTTCTGGATGAAGAAAGGACAATCGGCTCCCAATTGCGTGCAATAGTCTTCCATCTGCCCAATGGACAATCCCAACTTGAAGCGCTCGTTGAGGGTCTTCACCGTGAAGGCTGCATCAGCCGAGCCGCCACCCAAACCTGCACCTGTGGGGATGTGCTTGTAGAGTCCGATGCTCACAGGAGGAAGGTCAAAGTCTTTCTTCAGCAACTTGAAAGCCCTCACCACCAGATTATCCTCCGGCGAGCCGTCCAGCACGGTGCCCGTCACCTTCAGCCGATAGCCTGAATCCGGCACATCGGTTTCCAACTCCTGAATCTCCAGAATGTCTTGCAGACCAATTGGATAAAACACGGTCTCCAAATTATGGTAGCCGTCTGGACGCTTCTCCACGACGTTCAGACCGATGTTAATCTTCGCATTAGGATATACTATCATAATTTCACGTTTTTGGTTGACGAGGCAAAGGTAAGGAAAAAAATCTTTCCCATCAACCTTCTTCCATATAAACTTTTAGTTTTTCTATCATTCTTGTCATGAAAGTATGTGATTTTGACTCTTTTTTCACTTGGTAAACAGCATCATCGTCTTCTTCAACACCATCTTCCTCTCCAATCCCCTCATCAATGGAGTCTTCATCATTATATGCTGTGGACTCCATCTCTTCCGTCTCCTCCTCGACCTTTTCGGCAGGTTTGGCATAATACTTGTCACGCAGACATTGCAAGCGAGCCTGTTCGTCTGCATCACCACGATCCACTTCGGTCTGGAAACAAGTGGGGTCAAAGCCCGTTGCCACAATAGCCACCTTGATCTCGTCTTCTAATGAGTCGTCCTGATAGTGTCCCCAAAGCACCTCGATGTTTTCGTCGAAGTCCTCCATGAACTCGTTGATTTCCTTCAGTTCAGCCATCTTTGCCGGACTCTTCTTGCCACTATACACGATATAGAGCAGACGCCTTGTCTTCTGCTTGTCCATGTTGGCAATCAGAGGCGAATTAACTGCCTCCGACATCGCTTTCAGGATGCGCTTGTCGCCACTCGCCTTCGCAATCGACACAATCGCCGCACCACCATCTTTCATCACGGTGCTCACATCGTTGAAGTCGCGATTCACCTTGCCTCTCACCGTGATGATTTCGGCAATAGTCTTCGTCGCGATGGTCAGCACCTCATCAGCCTTCTGCATTCCCTCTTCCCAGTCCATCATCACAAAACGCTCATCCTCCAAGAGTTTCTCGTTGTTGATGACAATCAACGAGTCCACACACTTGCGCATCGACTCCATCCCCTTCAAGGCGATGTCGATACGCTTCTTGCCCTCCATCTTGAAGGGCAACGTCACCACGCCCACAGTCAGAATGCCTTTTTCTTTCGCTGCACGAGCAATAACAGGCGCAGCACCTGTACCTGTACCACCTCCCATGCCAGCCGTGATGAAGACCATCTTCGTGTCCTCGCCCAACATTGCCTTGATGCTGTCAAGACTCTCCTCAGCCTTCTTACGACCAATCTCAGGATCGCCACCAGCGCCCAGACCATCGCCCAACTGAATCTTGTTAGGCACCTTGTTGGGCACCAACGCCTGGCTGTCAGTGTTCGTCACTACGAAGGAGACGTTCTTCACGCCTTCTTCCCACATGTGTTGTACTGCATTTCCGCCACCGCCTCCTACGCCGATGACCTTGATAATTCTCTCCGACTTGTCCTCAATGGGAAAGTTGAAAGGAGGTAATTCGTCCTCTTTCATCATTCAATTCTCCTAATTAAAATGTTATACAATTCTTTACGCCAGCCTTCCACAGACTGGTCTCTCACTTTATCATATATTCTCGGCTACAAAGTTAGCAATAAAATTAAATACAAACGTAAAATATCCTCGACTTTTTTTTGACAAAGCTGAAAAATATTCTTTCTTATTCCTATTTTTTACAAATGTAAACGCAAATCTGTAAAAAAATAGGAGGCTACACATTCCATGTAGTCTCCTGTTTCTTGTTCAAAGTCAGGTTCGGCAATGCTGTCAACATCGCCCATCATAGGTGTTGGTTACTGGCAGATTTCATCCATTGCCTTGCGCTTCTTCTCTTTGGGTTCGTCAGAAGCATAGCCGATGGGAATCAGCACAGCAGGTTCTTCGTTGTCAGCGAAGGTAAAGAGTTGCTGGCACTTCTCAGCATCGAAATTGCAGACCCAGCAAGTGGCCAAACCTTGCTCTGTCGCCGCCAGACACAGATGCTCCACGGCGATGGCGATGTCGATGTCACCATGATGCTTGCCATCAGCACGCACCCATTCCTCGTTATGAAGGATGGAGCAGATGATGTACATGGGAGCCGTCTGGAACCACTCGCGACTGTAGCACTCCTGAAGTTTGGCCTTGTCAGCCTCGTTCTTAACCACACGGAACATCCAAGGCTGTCTGTTCACAGCCGATGGAGCAAAACGGACACACTCCATGATGTAGTCCAGTTTCTCCTGTTCCACACGCTTTGACTGATAGCTCCTGCAGCTATACCTCTCCTTGACTAAATCTAAGAATCTCATATCTCGTAAAAAAATTAAAAAAAGGCTCGACTTTTGTCGAACCTTTCTGCTGGAGGTGCGTACCCGATTCGAACGGGTGTACACGGTTTTGCAGACCGTTGACTAAGCCACTCATCCAACGCACCATTGGGTAGTTTTCTCTTTTGCGAGTGCAAAGGTAAGGCAAATTTCGGATTCGACCAAACAAAAGTGGACTTTTTTTTGGAAGGAACCGTTTTTTTCCTTACTTTTGCGACGAATTATGAAAGAAATCAGAGAGAAAGTCAGAAAATTCATCGGCAATCACGCACTTTTGAGTGAACATGCACGAGTGTTGGTCGGCCTGAGTGGCGGCCCCGATTCCGTGTGTCTGGCAAGGATGCTGAAGGAACTGGGCTACGAGATTGTGGTGGCACATTGCAATTTCCATCTGAGGGGTGAGGAGAGCATGAGGGACGAGAGATTTGTGAGGGATTTGTGCCAAGAACAAGGATGGACGCTCAGGAATGTGGACTTTGAAACAGAGGCATACGCCCAGCAGAAGAGTATCAGCATTGAGATGGCAGCACGTGAACAGCGCTACGATTGGTTCCGTAAGATAAAAGAAGAAGTTGGCGCAGAAGCCATCGCTGTAGGTCATCATCAGGACGACAACAACGAGACGCTCATTCTGAACTTGTCGAGAGGAACGGGCATTAGAGGTCTCTGTGGCATGCAACCCAAGCAAAATGACATCGTGCGTCCCTTGCTCTGCCTGACACGCCAAGAGATCGTGGCCTATTTGGACAATATCGGACAGGCGTATGTGACTGACCACACCAATCAGGAAGACCATTATGCCAGAAACAAGGTACGGTTGGACGTGATGCCGCTGCTGGAAAGCATCAACAAGGGAGCAAGTGGAAATATGGCCTCGACCATCGAAAACCTGACGGAGGTGGAGAAGGTGTATGTGCACTCCATCCAGAAAAGCATCGAGGCATGCAGTCGGCACACACAAGAAGGATATCTGCACATTATTATATATATACTGCAACAGCAGCCCTCCCCCATCTCCGTCTTGCACGAACTGCTTTCGCCATTAGGTTTCAACAAGGCACAACTGAAGGATATTCTCGCCTCCCTGTCCACATGTGGCAAAGTGTTCACAGCTAATGGTCACAAGTTGCTGATTGACAGAGAGGAAATCGTAGTGAAGAGCGACGACACCCCTAACGATAACCATAACTGTCAACTGTCAACTGTCAACTGTCAGCTGTCCATTCTTCCCGTGGAGGAAGTGACCTTCGAGAAAAGCCCCAACTACGCCTATCTCGATGCCGACAAACTGCATGGGGAACTGACATTGCGGACACCTCGGACGGGCGACACCTTTGCTCCATTTGGCATGGGAGGCAAACGGAAACTGCTCAGCGACTATCTGACAGACCAGAAACTCAGCCTCTTTGAGAAAGAAAGGCAACCTCTTCTGATGGATGGCGAAGAGATTGCCTGGGTTGTCGGAAGGAGAAGCTCCGAACTGTATCGGATTGACGATGAAACGAAAAAGGTCGTATGTCTATATTGTGACCATAAAGGATTTTAACTTTCGCCAAGGGTGTCACGTTTCGTTACCCCCTTGTCCTCTTCGTCCACATGATCCTTCAATGCGTCAATGTCATTTCGTTAACAATGACAGTCCGAAACGGGCTCAGTGACTCAGAATTCAGAAACTCAGTTTTATAGGAGAGGGTGTGAAAAGTGAAAATAAGCATTATTATTATATTAATATAATAATAAAATTTTGGAGTCCCAATTTTACTTGCTCATCAGAAAACTGAATTCTGAATTCTGAGTCATTTTGGGGTTTGAGTTAGTCCGAAAGAATTGGGTTGATGAGCCGGTACCCCAAAGGCATTGAGCCGGAGCCTCAAAGGCGACGAGCCGGTAGTTCAAAGGCGTTGAGGCGGTGGCTCAAAAGCGGTGAGCCATAAGCATCAATGCGACAAAATGTCAGTCATGAGGGTGGCTGGCATTTTTTTTGCAGGTTGGGTGCTTCGACGCATTTTTGTGTGGAATTGTATCATCACGAAGAAATGGTCAAAATTGTAAATTGAAAATGATAAAATTGTAAATA
>CAJOGQ010000004.1:56732-83411 GCA_905234125.1 uncultured Bacteroidaceae bacterium
AAGGTAACATCGGGGTTACGACTGAGAACATTTTCCCCGTCATCAAAAAGTTTCTCTATAGCGATCATGACATTTTCATCCGTGAGATTGTGAGCAACGCTGTGGATGCCACTCAGAAGCTGAAGACGTTGGCTTCGAAGGGTGAGCTGAAGGAGGAGGCTGGCGACCTGACGGTGCGCGTGAGCATCAATAAGGATGCGGGCACGCTGACGGTGAGCGACCGTGGTATCGGCATGACTGAGGAGGAGATTGACAAGTACATCAACCAGATTGCTTTCTCGGGTGCGAATGATTTCCTCGACAAGTATAAGGAGGATGCGAATGCGATTATCGGCCACTTCGGACTGGGTTTCTACTCGGCGTTCATGGTGAGCAAGAAGGTGGAGATCATCACGAAGAGCTGGCAGGAGGGTTCGAAGGCTGTGAAGTGGTCGTGCGACGGGAGTCCTGAGTTCTCCATCGAGGATGCTGACAGGGCTGACAGGGGTACTGACATCGTGATGTATATCGACGACGATTGCAAGGAGTTCTTGGAGAAGTATAAGGTGAGCGAGCTGCTGAACAAGTACTGCAAGTTCCTGCCCATTCCTGTGGCGTTCGGCAAGAAGACGAAGTGGGACGACAAGGAGAAGAAGAGTGTGGAGACGGATGAGGATGATGTCATCAACGACACTACCCCACTCTGGACTCGCAAGCCGAACGACCTGAAGGATGAGGACTACAAGGAGTTCTACAAGAAGCTTTATCCGATGAGCGACGAGCCTCTGTTCTGGATTCACCTGAATGTGGATTATCCTTTCAATCTGACGGGTATTCTGTACTTCCCGAAGGTGAAGTCGAACCTCGACATTCAGAAGAACAAGATTAACTTGTACTGCAATCAGGTGTTTGTGACGGACAATGTGGAGGGCATCGTGCCTGACTTCATGACGCTGCTGCATGGTGTGATTGACTCGCCCGACATTCCTCTGAACGTGAGCCGCAGCTATCTGCAGAGTGATTCGAACGTGAAGAAGATTTCGACTTACATCTCGAAGAAGGTGTCTGACAGATTGTCATCTATCTTCAAGAGCGACAGGAAGCAGTTTGAGGAGAAGTGGGACGACATTAAGATTTTCATCAACTACGGAATGTTGTCGGAGTCTGACTTCTACGACAAGGCAAAGGCGTTCGCCCTGCTGAAGGACACGGAGGGCAAGTTCTACACGTTTGAGGAGTATCAGACGCTCATCAAGGGTGAGCAGACGGACAAGGACGGCAATCTGGTCTATCTCTATGCCAACAACAAGGACGATCAGTACAGCTACATCGACGCTGCCAACGCGAAGGGCTACAATGTCTTGCTGATGGATGGCCAGCTCGACCCTGCTATGTGTAACCTCTTTGAGGAGCGCTTCACCATCGAGGGCGAGAAAAAGGAAGGCCGTTGCCGATTCACCCGTGTAGACTCGGATGTGGTGGATAAGCTCATCGTGAAGAGCGACGAGAAGAAGGAAGAGCTGCCTGAGGACGACAAGAAGGCGCTCACGGAGACCTTCAAGAACGCTCTGCCTAAGCTGGACAAGATAGAGTTCAACGTGGAGCCTCAGGCGCTTGGCGAGACCGCTGCACCTGTCATCATGACTCAGAGCGAGTACATGCGCCGTATGAAAGATATGTCGCGTCTGCAGCCTGGTATGGCCTTCTATGGCGACATGCCGACGATGCTCAACCTTGTGCTCAATACCGACCATCCGCTCATCAAGCAGAACATCAAGGATGCCAACACGGATGTGGTCAGCCAGCTCATCGACCTCGCATTGCTCCAGAACGGATTGCTGAGAGGTGAAGCGCTGAACAAGTTCGTGAAGAGAAGTATTGAATTGATTTAGGAGCAGGGAGCAAGAGGAATCCTTGCAATTAGTTCCCAAAAACATAAACAAAAAGGGAAGGCTGTAGTTGCTACAACCTTCCTTCTTTTTTTGCGCAATAGAAGATTGGCCTCAAATATTCTCCAAGAAAACGACGAAAAGTGGAGAAAAGTTTGGGGCATTCGGATTTTATGCTTACCTTTGCCACTCATTAAGCAAAACTGATAGCGTTATGGACAGTAAGAAAAAGACCGGATGGGGGTGGATGCTGCTGTGTCTGGTGGTGGCATTGGGCATCGCGGCTTGGTGGGTGTACAGAAGCGGATTTGGGGTGAGCAAGCCTGTGAGCATCTACATCGACACGGACGATACGGTGGATTCCATCGCCCAAAAGCTGGAGAAGACAGCGGTGCCGGAGGAGATGCGTGTGTTCCACCTCTATGCCGACGTGCTGAACCTGAAGGACAAGATACGCACAGGACGCTATGAGGTGACGCCAGAAATGACGATGCTCGACTTTGTGCGCAACATCCGCAACCACAACGAGAAGCCCATCCGATTGGTGGTTCCATCGGTGAGGACGATGGATCAGATGGCTGGTAAACTGGCTCCCCAACTGATGGTGGACTCAGCCAGCATAGCCGACTATCTAAGGGACGAAGCGAAAGTGAAGGATTTGGGCTACACGAAGGAGTCGTTGCCAGGCATGTTCGTGCCCAACACCTACGAGGTGTATTGGGACGTGAGCGTGGAGAAGCTGATGGAGCGTATGAAGAAGGAGAGCGACCGATTCTGGACGTCAGAAAGACAGGCAAAGCTGAAGGAGGTGAGCGAGTATGCAGGCGAGGAAATGACGAGGGAGAAGGTCATCACGCTGGCTTCCATCGTCGATAGCGAGACAGCCCACGACCCTGAGAAACCCACCATCGCCACGCTCTACATGAACCGCCTGAGGAAGAAGATGGCCTTGCAGAGCGACCCAACCGTCATCTATGCCGTGAGGGACTTCACCATCCGCAGGGTGCTGAACGAACATCTGAAGGTGGAATCGCCCTACAACACCTACCAAAACCTCGGGCTTCCCCCTGGCCCCATCAGAGTGCCCAGCATCGCCGGCATCGACGCTGTGCTGAATCACGGCAAGAACGACTACCTGTACATGTGCGCCAAGGAGGACTTCTCCGGCACCCACAACTATGCCGTCTCCTACGGCGAACATCAGCGGAACGCAAGGCGATACATTCAGGCGCTGAACGCGAAAGGAATCAAGAGATGAAGAGAAAATGACGGAATAACGAGATAACGGAATAACGAGATAACGGAATAACGAAAATAACAAGATAATAACAATTAGATTAGCTTAAAAAATGAAAAGAGAAATGAAAAGAATTGTTTTACCGCTCCTGTTGATGGCCTCGACTTCGATGATGGCTCAGCAGAGACCGAGAGAGTACACACCATCGCCCGTCGTGGGCACCGCCTGGAATGAGCCGGGGAACGCCAACCCCTTCATCCCTGGCTACTTCGCCGACCCGACCATCAGGAAGTTCGGCGACACGTACTATCTGTATGCCACAACCGACGGAACAGGCAACGGCTATGGTCCTGCCCAAGTGTGGGTGAGCAAGGATTTCGTCAACTGGAAGAACATCGTGATGAACTGGCCAACTACTGAGGTGGTCTGGGCGCCCGATGTGGTGCAGATGCCCAACGGCAAGTTCCGCTACTTCTATTGCGAACCCTGCAACATCAACATCGGCGAGAGCGATTCACCTATCGGCCCTTGGAAAAACATCTTAGGTAAGGAAGACGCTGTGATGGTGCCCGACCGCTATGTCCACAACGTCATCACGCTCGACCCCCAACTCTTTGTGGATGAGGACAAAAGCCAGTACCTCTACTTCACCACTTGGGGCATCTACAACGGCTTCGGATGTGGTGTGGCCAAGCTGAAGGATGGAGATTTCGACCTCAACGCCCTCTCTGCCAACCTATCGAAGGATGCCCGCCGATGGAACGAGAACAATCCTTTCCCCATTGCCGCAGACGAGTTCTTCGCTGAAAAGAAGCTCATCCCCAACACGGAACTGAAGGACATCTTCGAGGCTCCCTTCGTCTTCAAGAGGAACGGCGTGTACTACTTCACCTACTCGTCAGGCTCATGCCACACCGACACCTATCGTGTGCAGTACGCCACCTCGACTGTCAGTCCTATGGGACCATTCACATACAAAGGTGAACTTCTCACCACCAACGAGGATGAGACCGTGCATGGTCCCGGACACCACTCCATCATCGACATCGATGGCAAGTACTACATCGTCTATCATCGTCACAACAATCCGAAGTCCGTCCACGGCTTCAATCGGCAAGTCTGCATCGACGAGCTGAAGTTTGACGAGAATGGTGACATCATCCCCATCATCCCCACCCACAACGCGCAGAACGTCAGCATCTTCAAAGGAGCATCGAAATACAAGAACCTCGCATATGGAGCAAAGGTGACTGCCTCGTCCTACTACGATGATTGGTTCAAGCCTGAGTATGCCGTGGACGACAATAACGCCACGCTGTGGAAAGCAGAAACATCGAACTGGGGCAAGACGCCGATGCGTCCAAATGGAGAATGGCTACAGATAGACCTCGGTAAACCGCAGAAATTCAACGAGGTATGGACGCAGTTTGAATACTCGACCTTCTTCTATCAGTATAAGATTGAAACCTCAATGGACGGCAAGAATTGGACGATGTATGCCGACCGCACAGAGAACACGATGCAAGGTTCACCCACGATTGACAAGGGAGCCACGAAGGCACAATATATCCGCATCAGCATCACCGACACCCAGAAGAACGGCCATATTCCTGCCATATGGAATGTGAAAGTGTGGGCAAAAGCCCCTACCCTTCCTGAGACCAACGTGGAGAGCAACGATGGCTATCCAGGCATGCACAAGAAGGATGTGGAAGCCAGCGCTCGTGGCGACATGAAGGCCATCATGAACTTCAATGTCGATGTGTTGGCCAAGGACAAGAAACAGCCATTCGACGTGACTGACGTTCAATTCGGCACAGGAGTGCTTGGACAAGCATCCATGAATTTCAAAGCCAACAAACCTATCCATGCACGAGTGAAGGACGGCAAGTGGGGTATCTTCTTCAATGGCACTCAGTACCTGACAAGCGAAAGTGAACTGCCTGAGACCTACCGCTACAACTCGCCCTACACCATAGCCGCTTGGGTGTTCAATACAGAAGTGGCTCCTGTGGCCACAGCGGTTTCGCTCTGCTCGTCGCATGCTGACCTTGCTCGTACTGAGTTCCGTCTTGGTACAGATCCTGCGGCAGGACTTATCAACCACAATGGTTCGTTTGAGAGCAGCGGTGCACCCAACGAGATACGTGAGGGCGAAGGCAAATGGCAGTTCTGGGTCATCACCTACGACGGATGGATGGAGCGTGCATACCTGAACGGCAAGCTCGTGAAGGAGAAGAACAACTTCATCATGATACGTCCTGAAGGTCGCATCACTATTGGTGCCGACGCATCAGGTTCCAACAACTTCAAGGGTTACATCAATTCGCTCGCAATTCTCCCCATCGCAATGGACGAGAAGACTGTGGGTGAAATCTATCACAAGAGCAACCACTTCGACACTCCTTCGCTGGGTGATGATGACTTCGAGGAGATTGACCCTGACAGCAAGTTCGTGCTCTCGCCTGACATGAAGCCTGTCCGAGAAAAACGAGAAGAGTTCACTCTCTCGGCTCAAACAGCCAACTTCAACGAAGACCCAATAGGCAATGGTGGTATCACCTATGGAGTGCCAGAAGGCGACTTCGTGGTGATGGCAACCGTCTCTGATATGGAAGGTCTTGCTACCCACAACGTGAAAGGTTACAACGAGGGCGGCATCCTCATCGCCGATGGCTTTGGCAACTATTATCAGTTGGGCGCTTTCCCACTCTACAATTGTGGCAACATGTTCACCATGCTCAGCGACCGAGGCCGTCCTCAGTTCCCCAACTACAAGGGTTACGACTTCGACCCTTACCTTCAGTTTGAACGTCGAGGCAACCAACTCTTCGCTCGTACCAGCAAAGACGGCAAGAAATGGACGAACATGCCTGGTTCACCTGTCGAAGTGAAGACGTCCACCCTCCGAGTAGGTGCCTATCAGACCACCTACACTGAGAACCTCTCGTGGGTGAAACTCAAAGATTTCGTTATTTATCAAAAACAATAAATCAACACCTATTTATATATGACTAACTCAAGAATCATCTTCAAAGGACTGTTGTTGCTCGGCATGACTGTAGCAACACTCACAGCAACCGCTCAGCGCAAGGAAACAATATTGAGAGACGGTTGGAAATTCTCACGTGGCGAAGGACTCGATGCCGAGGCTCCTGCCGAAGTGAACTACAACGACAAGAAGTGGCAAACCGTTCAAGTGCCCCACGACTGGGCTATCAGCGGTCCCTTCGACAAGGAAATTGACAAGCAGACCGTCGCCATCGAGCAGAACGGCGAGAAGCAAGCCACGGAGAAGACGGGACGCTCAGGTTCTCTCCCTTGGATTGGTGAAGGATGGTATCGCACCACGTTCAAGGCCGACAAGAACAGTCAGCGTGTCATCCTCTGCTTCGACGGAGCGATGGCTGAACCAGAAGTGTATGTGAACGGCGCGAAGGTGGGCGAATGGAAGTACGGCTACACACCCTTCAATATCGACATCACGGGCATCGTGAACGGCGACGACACCCCCAACACGCTCGCTGTTCATCTGAAGAACGTGGAGGAAAGCAGCCGTTGGTATCCTGGCGCAGGACTCATCCGTCCCGTCAAAGTCATCGAAACGGGAAAATCTGCCATTGAGGAATGGAGCATCGTGGCCAACACGCAGGACATCCATCTTGAAGGTGTCACAGAAGAATTCAAAGCACAAGTGGCTGGCATGCAAGACAAGGTTCGCTATGCCTTCGAGTTCTCTGTGAAGAACGATGAGGGAAAGAAACAGACCTTCTTAGCTAAGGCTGATGCTGACGGCAAGGCACACATCACCTGCAACATCGACGAAGTGACGCTCTGGACACCTGAGAATCCTAAACTCTACGACCTTCAGGTGACGCTCTATACCGTTCGAGACGGAGCACCAGACCGAATCCTCGACAAGCAAATGAAGAAGATTGGTTTTCGCACCGTTGCAGTGAACGCAGGTGGCGGTTTCATGCTGAACGGAAGTACAAGAAAGTTCAAGGGTGTCTGCCTGCATCACGACCTCGGCATGATTGGCGCTGCTGTGAACAAGTCTGCTCTCATCCGTCAGGTGGAGCTTCTGAAAAGCATGGGGTGCGACGCTATCCGTACAGCCCACAACATCCCCAGCCAGATGCAGATGGAAGTGTATGACTCCCTCGGCATGATGGTGATGGCAGAAAGTTTCGACATGTGGGTTTATCCCAAATGCAAGAATGGTTACGCCCGTTTCTTCAAAGAATGGTGGCAGCGCGACATCCAAAACCTTGTTCTTGCCAACCGTCTCCATCCTTCCATCGTCATGTGGTCTATCGGCAATGAGATTCCAGAACAGGGCATGAAGGAGGGAAATAGGATGTCAAGAGAGATTCAGGACTATCTCCATAGCCTCGACATCACCCGTCCCGTCACATCGGGTATGGATCGTATCGACAATGCCATCTCCACGGGATTTGCCCAAGTGCTCGACGTGCCCGGCATCAACTACCGTACCCATCGATACAAAGCTGCCTATGAAAAATTGCGTCACGGATTCGTCCTTGGCAGCGAGACGGCTTCCACCATCTCTTCACGAGGCGTGTACAAGTTCCCCGTGGAGCGTCTTGATGGCAAGGCATACGAAGATGGTCAATGCTCCAGCTATGACATGGAGGCTTGCTGGTGGTCGAATGTTCCTGAAGAGGATTGGCTCTTGCAAGACGATTATGACTGGGTGATTGGCGAATTCGTTTGGACAGGCTTTGACTATCTTGGCGAGCCAACTCCTTACGATGAGTACTGGCCAAGCCGTTCCTCATACTTCGGCATCTTCGACCTTGCAGGACTTCCCAAAGACAGATACTATCTCTATCGCTCCCGTTGGAACACGGAAGACAAGACCATCCACCTGCTTCCTCATTGGACATGGCCTGGCCGCGAAGGTGAGGTGACTCCCGTGTATTGCTATACCAACTACCCTACTGCCGAACTCTTTGTGAACGGCAAGTCGCAGGGCAAAATCAGCAAAAAGACCGACGTGCATGAGGGTACGGGAAAGGATGGACGCATTTCAGATGTCAACGACCCCGCCATCGACCGCTACCGTCTGCGCTGGAACAACGTGAAGTACGAACCTGGCGAAATCAAGGTGGTGGTGTATGACGAGAATGGTAAAGAAGTCGGTACGGAGACCGTCAAGACTGCTGGAGCAGCCTCACAAATCAAGCTCACAGGCGACCTCGGCGCAGACATCAAGCCCCTCAAGGCTGATGAAGAGGACATGACCTTCATCACCGTCAGCATCCTCGACAACGACGGCAACATCGTGCCCGATGCTAACCAGCAAATCAACGTCAGCGTCAGCGGTTCTGCCACATTCAAGGGTATTTGCAACGGCGACGCCACCAGCATCGAAGTCTTTACGAAGCCCACGATGAAAGCCTTCCACGGACAGCTCGTCATCGGCATCCAGAGCAACGGAAAGCCCGGCACCGCAACTGTGAAAGTGAGCGGAAAAGGACTTAAACCAGCCTCTGTCAACATCGAGAGTAAATAATAATTGGACTCCGAGCTTTGCTCGCCTGAGTACCTATAAAAAGTAAATAATCACGAAGAAATAGTCAAATTGTAAATAGAGTTATGAATTACGGTTTTGTGAAAGTAGCGTCAGCCATACCTTCGCTGAAAGTGGCAGACTGCACCTACAACATCCAGCAAATCGAGAGCCTCATTGTGCAAGCTGAGGGCAAGGGTGTTGAAATCATCGTATTCCCTGAACTTTGCATCAGTGGTTACACCTGTGGCGACCTCTTTGGCCAGCAGCTCTTGCTCGAGAAGTGTGAGGAGAGCCTCTTCAAACTGCTCGACTTCACCCGCTCGCTCCAGATCATCTCCATCGTTGGCATGCCCATCATGGTAGGCAGTCTGCTGATGAACTGCGCCGTCGTGGTGCAAGGAGGAAAGATTCTTGGCGTGGTGCCCAAGACCTTCCTGCCCAACTACAAGGAATTCTATGAACATCGTTGGTTCGCTCCATCGACCGCTACCGACGCTACCCAGATTCATCTCTGCGCCCAAAGCGTCACCTTCGGTCGCAACCTCCTCTTCCACACACAGAAGACTTGCTTCGGCATCGAGATATGCGAAGACCTCTGGGCTCCTATGCCCCCAAGTGGAGAACTAGCCCTTAAAGGTGCTGAAATCATCTTCAATCTGAGTGCCTCCAACGAACTCATCGGCAAGAACCAATACCTGCTCTCTCTCATCAGTCAGCAGAGTGCCCGATGCATCGCCGGCTATGTGTACAGTTCCTGCGGATTTGGCGAGAGCACCCAAGATGTCGTCTTCGCCGGCAATGCCCTCATTTATGAGAATGGCACACTCATCGCCCGTAGCAAGCGTTTCTGCCTCGAAGAACAGATGGTCATCAGCGAGATTGACACCGAGCGCCTCCTCACCGAGCGTCGCCACAACACGACCTTCGGCGAGAACGTCCGACTCAACTCTCAACAGTCAATTACCAACTCTCAACCCTCAACTACCGACATCCAATGCCAGACAGTCAATCCTGCATACGACTTTGAACTGACCCGTTGGATCAACCCTCATCCCTTTGTGCCTGGTGGCAATGCCCTCAACGAGCGTTGCGAGGAAATCTTCTCCATCCAGACCTCAGCATTGGCCAAGCGCATCGTCCACACAGGCGCCCGTAGCATCGTCATTGGCATCAGTGGTGGACTCGATTCCACGCTCGCCCTCCTCGTTTGCGTCAAGACTATGGATTTGCTTCAACGTCCCCGCAAGGAAGTCATCGGCATCACGATGCCCGGCTTCGGAACCACCGACCGCACCTACCAGAATGCCATGTCGCTGATGAAGTCGCTCGACATCACCATCAAGGAAATCAGCATCAAAGAGGCTTGCATCCGACATTTCCTCGACATCGGCCACGACATCAACAACCACGACGTCACCTACGAGAACTGTCAGGCTCGTGAGCGCACCCAGATTCTTATGGACGTGGCCAACCAATGTAATGGTTTCGTCATCGGCACAGGCGACCTCAGCGAACTTGCCCTCGGATGGTGTACCTACAACGCTGACCACATGTCCATGTACGGCGTCAACTGCTCCATCCCCAAGACTCTCGTTAAGTATCTCGTCAAGTGGGTTGCCCTCACCAGCGTGGATAAAGACTCCAAGGAGACGCTTCTCGACATCATCGAGACCCCCATTTCGCCCGAACTCATTCCCGCCAACCTCGATGGCACCATCCAGCAGAAGACCGAAGACCTCGTTGGCCCCTACGAACTCCACGACTTCTTCCTCTACAATTTCCTCCGTCTCGGCTTCCGCCCTGCCAAGATTCTCTATCTGGCAAAGCAGGCCTTCATCAAGCAGACCTATACAGAAGACACAGAGCTCGGCATGGAAATCGGCACCTACGACGAAGAAACCATCCTGAAGTGGCTCAAGACCTTCTGCCGTCGCTTCTTCAGCCAGCAGTTCAAGCGCAGTTGTCTGCCCGATGGTCCTAAAGTCGGTTCTGTATCCCTTTCACCCCGTGGCGATTGGCGCATGCCGAGTGATGCCAGCAGTTCTGACTGGCAGGCTGACCTCGACTAAGGATGGCATCAAAGGTACGATTTCCAATGATATTGATGAAAGATGTAGGGCAAAAAGGAAGATAAATGAGGCGAAAGATGTGATGTTCTGATTATATTTCGTACCTTTGCACCGTTTTTATGGAAAGAATCACACGACATATTGGGATATTGATGATGTGGATGCTGGCATGCTTGCTAATGTCAGCACAAGATAGTGTGGCTGTGTCGGATAAAACGAAGGATGCCCTACGACTGGATTCTATCAGCATCTCGATACTGACATGCACACCAGGGACAGACTTGTATGCAAAGTTTGGACACACGGCATTGAGGGTGAAGGATCACACGCTACAACAGGATGTGGTGTTCAACTACGGATGCTTTGACGGCACAGCCAACGACTTTGTGTTCAAGTTCATCTTGGGACAAACGGACTATCTGCTGGAAGCTGAGCCGTATGATTATCTTGTCGCTCGCTATGGCTATATGGGCAATGGCGTGAAGGAGCAGGTGCTGAACCTTACGAAGGAGGAGGCTAATCGTCTGCTTTACCTGTTGTTAGAGAATATTCGGCCAGAGAATCAGGAGTATCGTTATGTTTGGCTTTATGATAATTGTACGGAGCGTGCTCGTGATATGGTGGAGAAGGCCGTGGACGGCAAGGTTGTGTATGAGCGTAAGGATGATCCGCATACCATTCGGCAGATGTTGCACGAGTGTCTGAAGGAAGACCCGTGGGTTTGTTTTGGCATCGACATGATTTTAGGTGCCGAAATCGACCAGCAGACGAACAAGCGGATTCAGATGTTCCTGCCCGATTTCTTCAGCGCAGAGGCTGATGATGCCTATATCGAAAGGGAGGACGGAAGCCGGATGCCTTACACCAGGGCAACGAACAGCATCATCGAGGAGACAATCATCAGGAAAGAAGCATCGATGCTAACCTCACCGCTGGCAGTTTTTGCACTCTTGCTGATAGGAGCCATCTTGGTGTTTGTGAAAGAATGGATGAAAAGACGACGCGATGTATGGTGGGATGTGACGTTACATTCATTGCAAGGTGTGGCAGGTCTCGTGGTCGGATTTCTGTTCTTCTTCTCATCCCATCCGGCAGTGGACAGCAACTGGTTGGTGGTGCTCTTCAATCCTCTCCCACTCTTCTATGCAGGCTGGTTGGTGTATTGCCAAAAGAAGGGAAGAAAGAATGTGCTCTCATACGTCAATTTGGCAGTAACTGCAGGATTTCTTGTGACAATGGCAGTATGTCCGCAGTCCTTCAATCCCGCCATGTATCTACTGGTACTTACTTTGCTGGTTAGAGCCATGTCGCAGGCTCACTTTGCCTATCATGGAAGTACCCCAAACAATCTGGTTCATCAGAAAACAAAGACGACACAAAGATGAGAAGACAGATACTTACAACGTTCTTTGCCTCCATAGCAATGGCGGGCACGATGGCACAGACGACCTCTGTGCCTCGATTGGTTGTAGGTGTCAGCATCGACCAACTGCGTTCCGATTACCTGAATGCCTTCATGCCACTCTATGGCGAAGGGGGATTCAAACTGCTGTTGGAGAAAGGGCAAGTCTATTCGAATGTGCAATATCAGCACTCCCCTGTTGACCGTGCTTCTGCCATTGCTTCGATTGTCACGGGAACCGTACCCTACAATCATGGCATTATTGGTGAAGAATGGATGAATCGTGCGGAACTGCACACGAATTATTGTGTGGATGACCGCAACCACAGAGGAGTGAACACCATTGATGGTTCTTCGCCGAAGAATCTGCTCGTCAGCACGATTGGCGACGAACTGAAAGCCGCCACCAAAGGGAAGGCGTTCGTCTATAGCGTGGCACCCTATCGCGAAGTTGCGGTGTTGGCAGCCGGACATGCTGCTGACTGGGCCATGTGGATTGACAACCAGAGCGGTCAATGGGCAGGCACCAACTACTATGGAGAAGCTCCTACATGGTTCCGCTATATGGAGTCGAGTGCATTGGGCGACAGGATTTCCTCATCGACTTGGAAACCCACCAACGATTATGTCGGCTCCTACAACTATTACCTGACCACCTCGCAGAAACCTTTCTCTCATCGTTTTGTGGGAGATGGGAGATTCCGCATCTTCAAGACATCAGGGTTGGTGAATGAGGAGGTGACGAAGGCTGCCCGCTACTGCATCGAATCGGGACAAGCCGGTGCCGACGACATGACCGACTTCCTTTCCGTCTGCTATTATGCTGGGGATTTTCATGCTGATGACGTGACGACCACCACGACGGAACTGCAAGACACTTACGTGCGGCTGGACGATGAACTGGCCACGCTTCTGAAGAAGATTGACCAGCTCGTAGGCTTGGACAAGACGCTGATTTTCATCACTTCCACAGGATATGACGAGGTGGAGGACACTTACGACCTCGCCAACTACCGCATTCCGACAGGTGAGTTCAACATTAACCGTTGTGCCACCCTGCTGAACATGTACCTCTGTGCCATGTACGGGAATGGCCAGTATGTGGAGAGTTATTATGGCAACCAGTTCTACCTGAACCATAAACTCTTGGAAAAGAATCAGTTGAAACTGGTGGAAGTGCTGGAGCATTGCGAGGATTTCCTCTTCCAGTTCAATGGAGTAAGAGACGTTTTCACCTCCCATCGCATCACGCAGGGAGCATGGACGCCTGGCATCAGTAGCATCCGCAACGGATTCAATCCCAAATGTTCGGGCGACATCATCGTGCAGATCATGCCAGGATGGAACCTGGTGGACGAAGACCGAAACACGAAGCGGATGCAACGCGATTCTTTCTTTGAATTTCCGCTAATATTCTTTGGATATACCATTCAGGCGGAGAAGGTTGCCACGCCTGTCACAGTCGATTGCATTGCGCCAACGGTGGCACACCACATCAGAATTAGAGCGCCGAACGCATGCTCGACGCCACCGCTCTTCTGAAGCGAGACATCAAAATAACGAAACATCGAAATAACGTCATAACGAGATGACGAATAACTGAATAACGACAATTTATAAACAACAAAGATATGGGATTTTCACTTAACAAATTTCTTGGCACACTCTTCGGCAACAAGGCCGCTCGCGACATCAAGGAGATTCGCCCCATTGTTGAACAGGTGTTGGCCATTGAACCAGAAATTCAGAAACTGAGCAACGACGAACTACGTGCGAAAGTGGATGAGATAAAGGCACAACTGCAAGACAGAGTGAAGGACAAGCGTGCCGAAATTGCTGAACTGAAGGAAAAGGTACAGCAGACAGAGATAGATAAGCGTCAGCCTCTTTTCGAGGCCATCGACAAGAAGGAAGTGGAGGTGCTCGACCTCTTCGAGGAGGGATTGACCGAGGCGCTCCCCACCGTCTATGCCATCGTGAAGGATACAGCCCGGCGTTTTGCACAGGCTGAGAATGGCGATGTCATCGTGACGGCGACGGACTTCGACCGTGACCTCTCCATCGACCACGACTTCGTGGACATCGATGGCGACAAGGCCATCTGGCACAACCACTGGGTGGCTGGTGGCAACGAGATGACGTGGAACATGATTCACTACAACGTCCAGCTCTTCGGTGGCACAGTGCTCCATCAAGGCAAGATTGCCGAGATGGCGACGGGTGAAGGTAAGACCCTCGTGTCCACCTTGCCCGTGTTCCTCAATGCCCTCTCCCGCAACGGTGTTCACGTCGTGACGGTCAATGACTATCTGGCCAAGCGTGACTCCGAATGGATGGGGCCGCTCTACATGTTCCATGGTCTCAGCGTGGACTGCATCGACAAGCACCAGCCCAACTCCGAGGAACGTCGCAAGGCTTATCAGGCCGACATCACGTTCGGAACCAACAACGAGTTCGGTTTCGACTATCTGCGCGACAACATGGCGATGTCTCCCAAAGACCTCGTGCAGCGCATCCACAACTTTGCCATTGTCGATGAGGTGGACTCCGTGCTCATCGACGATGCCCGTACCCCGCTCATTATCTCCGGTCCCATTCCGAAGGGCGACGTGCAGATGTTCGAGGAGTATTGCCCCATCGTGGAGCAACTCGTCGAAGCCCAGCGTCGATTGGCGCAGAACTACCTCACCGAGGCCAAGAAGCTCATCGAGTCCGACAACAAGGACGACGTCACCGCCGGATTCCTCTCCCTCTTCCGTGCCTACAAGAGTCTACCGAAGAACAACGCGCTCATCAAATACCTCTCACAGCCCGGCATCAAGACGGGTCTTCTCCAGACCGAGGAAATCTACATGGAGAACAACAACCGCCGCATGCCAGAGGCCATCGAACCACTCTTTTTCGTGGTCGATGAGAAACTCAAATCGGTGGAGATGACCGACAAGGGAAACCAGCTCATTGCCAACATTGTGAAGGACGACACGTTCTTCGTCCTGCCCGACATCACCACCCAGCTCTCAGCCCTCGAGAACGAGAAGTTTGAGAAAGAAGATGACCGACTCGCCAAGAAGGACGCCCTCATGCAGGACTACGCCCTGAAGTCCGAGCGTGTGCACACCATCCAGCAGTTGCTGAAGGCTTACACCATGTTTGTGAAAGACGACGACTACGTCATCATGGACGGCGAGGTGAAGATTGTGGACGAGCAGACAGGTCGTATCATGGAGGGACGCCGTTGGAGCGACGGACTCCATCAGGCCGTCGAAGCCAAGGAACGCGTGAAGGTCGAGGCTGCCACGCAGACCTTTGCCACCATCACCCTGCAGAACTACTTCCGCATGTACCACAAACTCTCGGGTATGACCGGTACAGCCATCACCGAGGCAGGCGAGTTCTGGGACATCTACAAGCTCGACGTCGTGGAGATTCCGACTAACCGACCCATTGCCCGCCACGACCTCAACGACCGTGTCTATAAGACCAACCGCGAGAAATACAATGCCGTGATTGAGGAGATTGTGAGGATGCGCAACAGCGGACGCCCTGTGCTCGTGGGCACCACCTCGGTGGAAATCTCCGAACTCCTCTCCCGCATGCTCAACATGCGCAAGATTCCCCATCAGGTCCTCAACGCCAAGCTCCACCAGAAGGAGGCCGATATCGTGGCCCTGGCCGGACAGAGCAACATGGGCACATACTACGAGACCGACGCCGACGGCAACAAGATTGAGAAGCAGGGCATGCTCGGAGCCGTCACCATCGCCACCAACATGGCAGGTCGTGGTACCGACATCAAGCTCACCGACGAGGTGAAGGAAGCTGGCGGTCTCGCCATCATCGGAACAGAGCGCCACGAGAGCCGCCGAGTGGACCGTCAGTTGCGCGGACGTGCCGGACGTCAGGGCGACCCCGGTTCCTCCGTCTTCTACGTCTCTCTCGAAGACAAGCTCATGCGCCTCTTCGCCAGCGACCGCATCTCCAAGGTGATGGACCGCCTCGGATTCGAAGAAGGAGAGATGATTGAGCACAAGATGATCAACCAGAGCATCGAGCGAGCCCAAAAGAAAGTCGAGGAGAACAACTTCGGCATCCGCAAGCGCCTGCTCGAATACGACGATGTGATGAACAAGCAGCGCAAAGTCATCTACGAGCGCCGTCGCCACGCCCTCATGGGAGAGCGCATCGGCATGGACATCTCCAACATGATCTGGGACCGCGTCGTCCACATCCTCAGCAACGGCGATTACGACAGCTGCAAGGAAGACTTCCTTCGCATCTTCGCCATGGAGATACCCTTCGACATGGAAAAGTTCGAAGCCAAGAGCCGTCACGAGCTCGAGGACGAAGCCTTCGACATTGTCATCGACTCTTTCAAGAAGCGCTCCGCCCGACTCGCCTCCACAGCCTTCCCTGTCATCAAAGATGTCTATGAGACCAAGGGACAGATGTACGAAAACATCCTCGTGCCCATCACCGACGGGCGCCGCGTCTATCAGATCAGCATCCCCCTCAAGGAAGCCTACGAGACCGAAGGAAACTCCATCCTCGTCGCCTTCGAGAAGGCAATCCTCCTCCACACCATCGACGACGCATGGAAAGAAAACCTCCGTGCCCTCGACGAACTGAAGCAGTCCGTGCAGAACGCCTCCTACGAGCAGAAAGACCCGCTCCTCATCTTCAAGCTCGAGTCCGTCAACCTCTTCGACAACATGGTCAACGAGATCAACGACGGAACCATCTCCGTGCTCATGCGCTGCTCCATCCCCATCGTGGCCGAGAGCGACGTACACCACGCCCCAACCTCCAACATGGACGAGCCCGACCTGAAGCATCTTGTCGAGACCCACCAAAACCTCGACGAGCCCTCCGAGACACAGCGCCAGCAGGCACAAGCCGCCAGCACAGACACCCGTGCCCGCCAGCCCATCACTCCGATCGTGAACAACGGCCCCAAGATTGGCCGCAACGATCCCTGCCCCTGCGGCAGCGGCAAAAAATACAAGAATTGCCACGGACGCGGCCTATAAACAAGAGCAGCCTATAAAATGAAGAGGGCGTGACGGTCATTCCGTCGCGCCCTCTTCATTCTCATTCCCCCGTGACGGTTCCGTCACGTTTTTTTATTTTCCAAAGGTTCCACACCTCGCATGGAGTCCTCCTCAGGGGAAGTTAGAGAGGGGGAGGGCTTCCTTCGATAGAGGAAAGTGCCGATGGCGATGAGGATGATGAGGATGGTGACGATGAGCGCCCAGACGTGGGTGACGCGCGAGGTGGCGGTGATGGTGTAGTCGCCAGGGATGAGCCGTTCGCCTGTCAGCGAGTAGTGGATGATGCCATCTTTGATGATTCCAGTGCCAGGATTTAGAATCATGCCAGGCATTTCGAGCGTGTAAGGCACCGAGAACCAGAAGATGTTGAGTTTGTTAGACAGTTCCTCTGACAGACCCTTTCCGAGTGGCGTTTCATCATCGAAGAAGGGTGCGTAGGCATCGGAATGGAAGAATTTCTCAAACTCTTCTGTCGCTTTCCAATCGGTGTCTCCATCCATGATGAGCGCCTTTGCCAACGAATCTTGCAACGTCATGAACTTTTCCTTGCTCACAGGAGGATTCCGGATGGAGTCGTAGTGGTTGACGATGTAGTCAAAGCAGAGTTTGAAGATATTGTCGTTAAACCATTTTGTGACAAAGGGTTCCATCTTACTGAGTTTTTCTGATGCTTCAGCCCCGTTTAGTCCTTCGATGAGGTTGGGCTGGCCTGTGAACCAGTAGCTGACGATGTCCTTGTCGGCGTAGTTGGTAGCCGGAAGCTTGAAGGTGTCGGCCACGGTGCAGAAGGTCTCTTCGTAAATATATTCGGTGTAGAACCAACGGAAACGCTTCTCTAACTTAGCAGTTGATTGGAGACGTCTGCCGTTCAGTTGCAGGGGTGTCTGCTGACACATTTCCTCCACAGTATTAAAAATGTTGGAGAACGTGGTGGTGACGGTGTCGCCTTCCACATCGGTGTGGGAACCCATGAAGGCATCGATGTTCAGGCACTCGGGCATGGGCTGAGCCCAGCAGACATTGTCGCCTCCCCAGAGGGAATCGCGCTCTTCCTGCGACATAACGGTGCTGTAGGTGACTTGGCGTTCGCAGCGGCCGTCTTCGTAAATGATGGTGTGCATGCGCACATTGGGTTTGTCGCAAGAGGCGACGAACACAGCTGATGTCAGGAGCATCAGGTATAAGCTAATTTTTCGCATAAAGCATCTGTTTGAATTGTGTGTAACTAATTGATTTGGATTGATTTGTCCGCATGCAACGTGTGTACATATTCTCGAGCGTGTTGCCTTGTGGATGGTCTATGGTATTGGCTTGGGCGTTGGAGGCCTCCGTCTTCACAGGTTGGTTGACATAGATGAAGAGTCCTATCAGCCAGATGGCGGCTGCCGAGGTGATGATGCGCAAGGCAATCAGGATGGCAGACTGTTTAGGAGCAGTCTCCTTCCCCTCGCTCCTTGTCTCCTGCCCCTTGCAGCTTGCCCCATGCTCCTCCATATCAGGAAGACATGCCATGATGTTTTCCACCATTTCATCAGGATTTTCCAGCATCGGCTGTTGTCCTTTCAGTCTTTCGAGTATATCATCTATGTGTGTCATAACCTAACTTTTTTAATTGTTCTCGAATCGTTTGGCGAGCCACATACAGGTTGCTTTTCACCTGCTGGGCATCCATGCCAGTTATCTCTTCCGCTTCAGCGGATGTCAGTCCTTCCAACTGTATGAGTGTGAAGATGAGCCTCTGCTTCGTGCCAAGTCCATCGGCCAGCATCCTCACGATAGAGACCCATTCTTTATTCTCCAATGCCCTCTGCGTGTCTGCATCCGATGCGAACCGTCTCAGCACCCGTTCGTCGTCAGGCATCGGCACCGTGTGCTTCAGGCTCTTCAACCGATCTAAACATTGACGCACGGCAATGGTGTAAATCCATGTGGTGAAGCTCTTCTGGACATCATATTCCTTCATGCTTTGCCACACACGAATCATCGTTTCCTGCACCATGTCTTTCGCCTCCTCCTCATCGCACAGCATCTTCAGCGCCAACGAGAACAACATCCGCTGATAGGTCTGCACCACTCGACGAAAAGCTTCCTTCTCGCCCCGCTGGCACCTGAGCACTATGTCTTCTTCGATCTGAATCATATTGGATGTGATGATGTTGTGGTTGACTATGTCTTTTGCCTATTATACGATTGAAAAGGAGGAAAGTCGAATGCCATTTGGTTAAATGTTGTTAAAAGAAAAGATAAAAGATGAAGTTTGTTTGCGAGATATCCATAAAATATATATCTTTGCAACGTGTTTTTCATGGTATTAGATTTATTTTAAGGTTAGTAAAGATTGCTTGTCGTGAGATAAGCAATTTTTTATTCGGGTGACTCATTACATGTAATGGATCATCCGAATCTTTTTTATTGGTCTTTTATAACCATCTCTGGGGTACATTCATACATCACCTTGGCATGGTTGGTGCGAATGAGTTGGTGGTCGATGCACTCGCCTGTGTTGCGATCGATGGTGTCGCGATAGACCTGACCGTTTCGATAGACAACCCCATCCTCCCGCGAGAAGAATTCGCCTTCGGCATGGATGTGGAAAGTGTGTGGCAGAGTGTCGGTGGCACGCAATTCACCGCAGAGATATTCGCCATCCACCCAGAGGCGAAGCTGGTAGGTGTTCTGGGTGTTGTTCTTCACCCGATAGTCGATGTAGTTGTATGAAATGCTGGTGCCTGTGCCAAAAGGAATCTGACGTCCATGGTCTGGGAAGAGGTCGAGTCCGTCGTGGTGATGATGTTCAGTGATGGTGAGGTCGCTGTGTAGCACCATCCAGTGGATGAGGTTAGAGAGCTGGCACATTCCCCCTCCGATGCCCTGAGATGGCTTACCATGCGTGATGGTCAGCCCCACCTTGTAACCCTTACTCGCAGTGGTTCGTCCAATAAGCTTCCAAACGGAGAAGGTCTCGCCTGGATGTATCAGAAGTCCGTCGATGTGGCTGACGGCCAAGGCGAGATTAACAGCCTTGTTCTCCTGCAACTGCATATTGACATTACCCAGACGCCGACGAATCAGGGAGTTGTGACGATAAACAACCACAGGCAGAGAATCTTGTGTACGCTCTTTGGCAAAACGAACCTTATGGAAGACATCTTGCAGATGCCGTTTCATGATTTCCTTCTCCATCGAGAGACGATAAGTGAAAGGACAGAGTTCGCAGAACAGTTTTCGTGCCATAGTCTTTCAGTGCTTCAATTAACTTCGTAGAGCTCTAAGATCTTCATTTTTTCTACTTGATGTTGTCTCCCTTCGTGCGGATGATGTCGAAAAGATAGGTCATCTTGACTAAGACGGTCTGATTGGCCGATCGTCCGAAATCTCCCCGTTTGCTGTTGTCGAACATATCACTCAAACCATAGTAGTAACGACCTTGCAGGAGGAAATGACCAACGGGAGAGGAAAATTCGAGTCCAAGACCTGCGGCGATACCGTAGTCGAACTTGCGGTCGGGGTCTTTGCCATATTGATAGACAACCCCATTGGGACGATTGGAAGTGTTCCACTCTGCCCCACCCCGATGCTCTTTGCCTGAGAGATAAAGTCCTACTTGTGGTCCTGCTTCGAAGAGAAACTTCAGTCCCTTGCGTTCACGCCCCCAACCCATCTGCATGAGGATAGGCATCTCAATGAAATACCAGTCACGCTTGTATGTGTTGTCTGAACCATCCTCAATGACTTCCTTCCAACCCAAGTTGTTGTATTGCAATTCGAGTTCGACGGCACAAATGGTTGTGAAGTACTTCTCACACACATAACGGGATGCGAAGCCCACCATCGGAGAGCCCTTCATCGACTGCTTGATTTTGGGCACGAAATCCATTTTGTTCATGGTGTAACCTCCCATGAAGCCAATGGAGAAGTCATGACGATGCTCACCCACCTGCGCATAGGTCATGCTGGGCATGATGGAACCCATAACAATAAATAATAATATGTGTAGATGGAACTTCAAAGCTTCAATCTTTCAAACTTCAATTAATTTCGTTGAGCGAAAGGTTCTTCATTTCTTCTCCGCTTATCTGACAAAGACGGTGCCATCGCTACGATAGGTCACAATCATCATGGAACGGTTCTGATAGCCCGACCAGTCGTTCTTCTTCTCAAACATCATAGGGAATTCCATAGACATGTAGGAATAGTTGTGGAGATTCTCGTAGAAGGAAGAGCCGAATTCGTTGATTCCCTTGATGAAGTAGACACCGATGTCGTAACCCAGTTCACCATATTTGGGGAAAGTGTTGTACTGATCCTGATTGAACCAACGACGGAAACGTCCATTGAACTGCTGAGTGCGGGCTGAGGAGGCATTACTGTAGAACGCTGTGTAGAACTGACATTGATACTTGCCCAAATATTTGTCATTCTTGCCTGAAAGCATCTGCCACTCAGGAAATCCGAACAACTGAACAGTATATTCGGAAGTGAGATTCAGTCCGTCCAACTTCTTGCACAGATTCTCGAAGGCTGAAGACGAACCGCTGGAAGGAATGATGACATTGTTCTTGCCTGGTTGCAGCATGTCCTGAATGGATGCAAACTCTGACATGTTGAGATTGCTATATTGAACGCCTTTAACATCGAGGTCTTTCTTGAAGTCATTGAAGAAAGTCATGTTGTCGTTCTTATCGTTCATCATGGCGAAGATGATGTTGTGGTCTTTGTGGATAACTGAAAAACGGTTATACACCTGATTGTAAATCAAAGAACTGGGCGCATTAACTTGGAAAGTTGTCGGATGCTCATTGACCAGCGAGATCTCGTTGGAGAACGGCACCACATGAGCGATATGATTCTGTTGGGCAAAGTCGGCCACGCTCTTCACATTCCATTGATGGATAGGTCCAACGATGAGCTGCATGTCCTTCATCTCAGGCTTTTGCAGGATAGTAGCCACAGGAGTTGCAGGACTCATTTCGTCGTAGGCAAACACCTCGACATTGCATCCATGTTGTTTCAGAGAATCGACAGCCAGCAAGAATCCTTGATACAGATTCGTCATTTTCTGCGATTCGACACTCATCTTCTCTTCCTCCTTCGAAAAAGGCAAAATAATGGCGGCCTTGATAGTAGGATACATGACCACTTTAGGCTTCTGAGCCTCCTCGACGATGCGTTGTTGCTCGGCCTGATACTGAGCATCCTCATCAGTAGTGTATGGGATGTTCAACACCGTTCCCTTCTTCAGCTTCCCTTTTTTGATGGAGGGGTTGGCGGCAGTTAGTTGTTCCTCCGTGATGCCATACATGCGAGAGATGCCATAGATGGTCTCCTTCTTCTTCACCTCGTGGAGGGTCTTGTAACGAGGACGGTTTGGGGTGACAACTTGTTGCTGTGGATCTACAACAGGCACCGAAACATTGTTCTGCTGAGTGGCTGGCACATTTATTTTCTGTCCAGCCATGATGTGGTCGGGGTCTAATCCTGGATTCATGTCCATCAACGCCTTCACCTGCACATTGTATTGTCGTGCTATGCTGTAGAGGGTTTCGCCCGATTGCATTTCGTGCTTCTGAGTGGCCACTGACTGCGCATTGACAGTCAATGCCAACGCCAAAACCATGAAAAAGGAAACAAATTTTTTCATCACTTTTATGTATGTTCGTATGATTTCGGGGGGCAAAATTAGTAAAAAAAGCCGTTCTGAACAAATTAAAACAGCCTGATGAGCTTTTTTAAGGGTGTTTTCGTGCGTTTTTAGGAATAGATTGAGTAATTTTGCATGAAAAATCAACAGTTAACGATGATATAATCGACTAAACAACGATGATGAAATTGAACTTGAAAGCAAGAATTTTGCTCGCCCTCAGTGCCGTGATTTTGGCTGTGGCATGTAGCACCGACGACGATCATTTTCAGAGCACGAACATCTCCACTCGACAGACGACGGAGACCGATAGCGTAGCCAACGACAGTGTGACCACTGACAGCGTGGAGACCGACACCGTGAAGGGGCAGGAGATTCTGCCTCCCGACGAGATTGGAGCCAATCCATACGTCAAGTTTTATTCGGTGGACGAGGAAGACACGGTGAAGGTGACGTCGGGAGAGTCGCAGACTGCACAGGCTCCACTGGACATCCAGCTCATCGGCAATGTAGGCAATCCTGACAATTACAACTACATCTGCGAGTGGCGCATCTGGAGCACGAAGGACAATGGAAGCGAGGAGAATCCGTTGGTGACGCGTTTCGAGGAGAACACCACCTACACACTCACGAAGTCGGGGGGCTACGGCATCAAGCTCTACATCACCTTTTCGCTCGACGGCGACACCATCGAATATGAGAGCGAGCCCATCAACATTGTCATCAGCGAGTCGAAGCTGGTTTGTCCCGATGGTTTCTCGCCCAACAACGACAGCATCAACGACACCTACCGCATCACGGCGCAGTCCATCGTGAAGCTCGACGCCAAGTTCTTCAACCGTTGGGGGGAGAAGCTCCACACCGCCACGCTGGCGACCGCCAAGCACGTGGAGGGCGAGCCCAACAAACTCGTGCTCTGGGATGGCAAGCGCAACGGCAATGTGGTGAGCGACGGCGTGTACATCCTGCGTCTCGATGCCGAGGGCAGTGATGGCATCAAGTACAAAATCAAGAAGTCCATCAGTGTGATGACCAAGTTCCATGAGGGAACAGAGACCGACAGTGGCGGAGGAAGTAGCGGCGGAGGAGGCGACTCATGATGAAGATGGAGCTTGAAAAAAGAAGAAACCAAGAAGAAAGATGGAGCTTGAAGAAGGAGGGAGCCAATGATTAAGATTGAGGGGGCGAGGGTCCACAACCTGAAGAACATCGATGTGGAGATTCCTCGCAACAGTTTGACAGTCATCACCGGATTGAGTGGCAGCGGCAAGTCGTCGTTGGCGTTCGACACCATTTTCGCTGAGGGTCAGAGACGATACGTCGAGACCTTCAGCGCTTACATTCGCAATTTCTTGGGAGGGATGGAGCGTCCCGATGTCGATAAGATCAGCGGACTCTCCCCCGTCATCAGCATCGAACAGAAGACGACGAACAAGAACCCGCGTTCGACGGTCGGCACGGTCACGGAGATATACGACTACCTCCGACTGCTCTATGCCCGTGCTGGCGAAGCCTACAGTTATGAGACGGGCGAGAAGATGGTCAAGTACACTGAGGAGGACGTGCTTCGTCTCCTGCTGGAGCAGTACAACGGCAAGCGCATCTACCTGCTCGCTCCCGTGGTTCAGAGCCGCAAGGGACACTACCGCGAACTCTTCGAGAGCATCCGCAAGAAGGGCTATCTCTATGCCCGGGTGGATGGCGAGATTGTCGATGTGACCGAAGGCATGAAGGTCGATCGCTACAAGACCCACGACATCGAGGTGGTCATCGACAAGCTCGCCATCAACGACAAGGACGAAGAGCGACTGAGGAAAAGTCTGGAAGTGGCGATGAAGATGGGCGAGGGACAAGTGATGATAGTTGACAGTGGACAGTTGAAAGTGGACAGTTCCATCCTGCATGCAGACCAACAAGGCGGTAGCCAACTATCAACTGTCAACTATCAACTGTCAACTGTTAAGCATTTTTCCAAGCGCCTCATGTGCCCCACCACCGGCCTTTGCTACCGCGACCCGGCGCCGAACAACTTCTCCTTCAACTCGCCGCAGGGAGCCTGTCCCCACTGCAAGGGGCTTGGATTCGTGCCCGCTGTCGACATCGAGAACGTCGACTATCAGGAGATGGCCAACTATGTGCAGGGACTCAACATCGAGGAGCAGAAGGCATGGGCAGAGAAGTGGGCCGAGTCCGTCGACAAGATGGTCGTCTGCCCCGAATGTCACGGCCAGCGACTCAACAAAGAAGCCCTCCATTTCCGCATCGACGGCAAGAACATCGCCGAGGTTTCCGACATGGAACTGCAGGCGCTCTACGACTGGGCCACCACCGTCGAGACCCGCATGGAACCGAAGCAGCAAGCCATCGCCCACGAAATCATCAAGGAAATCAGCACCCGCCTCCGGTTCCTCCTCGACGTCGGGCTCAACTACCTCAGCCTCTCACGCGGTTCCGCCACACTCTCCGGCGGCGAGAGCCAGCGCATCCGGCTCGCCACACAGATCGGCACCAAGCTCGTCAACGTACTATATATATTAGATGAGCCCAGCATCGGGCTCCACCAGCGCGACAACGTCAGGCTCATCCGCTCCCTCAAGCAGCTGAGGGACGAGGGCAACACCGTCATCGTCGTCGAGCACGACAAAGACATGATGCTCAATGCCGACTACATCGTCGACATGGGACCCCTCGCCGGGCGCAAAGGTGGCGAAGTCGTCTTCCAGGGCACTCCCAAAGACATGCTCCAGACCGACACGCTCACCTCCCGATTCCTCAACGGCAAGGAGAAGATAGAGATTCCCACCCAACGGCGCACGGGCAACGGCCACACCCTCCGCATCGTCGGCGCACGGGGCAACAACCTCAAGAACGTCACCGTCGAAATCCCCCTCGGCATGCTCGTCTGCGTCACCGGCGTCAGCGGCAGCGGCAAATCCACCCTCATCAACGAGACCCTCCAGCCCTACTTGAGCCAACACTTCTATCGCTCTCATCAAGAGCCACTTGCCTTCGACAGCATCGAGGGCGCCGAAGCCATCGACAAGGTCGTCAGCGTCGATCAGTCCCCCCTCGGACGCACGCCCCGATCCAACCCCGCCACCTACACCGACGTCTTCACCGACATCCGCCGCCTCTTCGTCGAGATGCCCGAATCCAAGATGCGCTCCTACAAACCTGGCCGCTTCTCCTTCAACGTCGCCGGCGGACGCTGCGAAGTCTGCGGAGGCAACGGCTACAAGACCATCCAGATGAACTTCCTGCCCGACGTGCTCGTGCCCTGCGAAGCCTGTCATGGCCGCCGCTACAACCGCGAGACCCTCGAAGTCCGCTTCAAAGGCAAGAGCATCTCCGACGTCCTCGACATGACCATCAACCAGGCCGTCGAGTTCTTCGAAAACCAGCCCCGCATCCTCCAGAAGATCAAAGTCCTACAGGAAGTCGGCCTCGGCTACATCAAGCTCGGCCAGCCCTCCTCCACCCTCTCTGGCGGAGAGAGCCAGCGCGTAAAGCTCGCCACCGAACTCGCCAAGCGCGACACCGGCAAGACCCTCTACATCCTCGACGAGCCCACCACCGGCCTCCACTTCGACGACATCCGCACCCTCATGCAAGTGCTCAACCGCCTCGTCGACAAAGGCAACACCGTCATCGTCATCGAGCACAACCTCGACGTCATCAAGCTCGCCGATCACATCATCGACATGGGTCCCGAAGGCGGACGCGCTGGCGGCACCGTCGTCGCTGTCGGAACCCCCGAATCCGTCGCCCGCTCCGCCCAGAGCATCACCGCTGAGTTCCTGGCACGGGAACTCTACGAGCGTTAACGCAAAGAGCCGAGACTGCATTCTTGCAATCTCGGCTCTCGTATTCTCTCA